>JAHEEB010000958.1 GCA_024640925.1 Bacteroidota bacterium
TATCAATGGTTATAAAGCTGGTAAAATTTGGCAACACCAATTTCGACTGAGCTTTCAACTGCACCCATATTAATAATTCATTTTCGGTGCCTGCTTTGGCTGCCGAATCGTACCATGTTGCCCCACGACGCATAGCTTCCTTTAACTTTTCAATATCATCAGTTGAAAGTCCGATTTCAACCCCGGCAATAGCCAACACATCTTTTAAATTCTGAGGGTTTACTGAAAAATGATGTACATAATGCCCTTCCTGCAATTTTGACTGCCGACCAAGGGTAGTGGCGTTTTTATCTTCTTCATTTTCTTTACTGGGATTTCTGAATGGACTCATTATTTGTTCTGAATAAATACTATTCTCATGCCAAATATTCATGCCGTGATTTATCTGAACAGGTCCATGTAAAGAAATAGCAACGTTATCCTTCTTTTCATCTCCTTTCATAGCGAAGGTTGCACCAAATAATCTAATATCTAAACAACTAATTAAAGCTTTACAAACTTGACTCTTAGATGCTTTAAGCTTAACAGTTATTTTGTCGCTACTTACTTCTTCAGAATCTTCATTCCCCTCATTTTTCTTTTTCTTTGATACCTTTTCCTTTACTTCTGCTAACTCTGGAAAAGTGTGACAAAAAGCTTCAATTAAACTAAATGGAATAAAATCATCACTTTTTAATGGATTTATTCTTTTAAAATAGAAGATTTTTGTTTCCGGATTCACATCTTTTAAATAATTTTTAATTGTATACTTAAACGCCTTATCAGTTGCATACACGATACCATTTGGTAATGTACGTGGTTGGCCCGAAAAATCGGCGTTATAGTTTGAATTGATTGCTTTTACTATAGCACATCCAAATACGCGTTTTTCAAATTTTTCCATTTTTATAAGATTTATTCTTTTTGATTTTCACTTTGTTTATTTTTATCGGAATATAGGAGATTATCGGAAAAGAAACCTGCTAATGTAATTGGTGTTAATTCTTTCAAATTAGTTTCGGTATTAAAGGCCATTACCTGAGCCATGCTTTTACTGAATTTTGCAGTAAATTCTTTATGTTTATACATGTCAAAAATCCGGACAATTGCTTTCTTAAATTCGCTACAGTCTGATTTTTGTAAAAATGGTTCAAGCCTGGAATAGCTTTTATCTGCTGATTCGCTTTTGCTTAACAAATAATGTATTACTTGGCCTGCAACAAAGGCAAATTCCTCATTTGTCTGAAGTTCTCGGTTACCTTCAATTAATTCCTGCATCATTTCCCGATGCTTTTTTAAGTTTTCTGACATATTATCACGTTTTTGGGTTTCGTTAAGTGCAAAAAAGTTATACAAGCTGAACCATATATTCAATTTTTCTTTAATTGAAATGTCTTTTGAATTGTGTTTGTATTTTGTTTCGAATTCATCAGCCTTAATGTCTGCCATAATGCTTTGAACCATCATATCATCAAACATTCTGGAGGTTATTGCATTAAGTTTAGACTTATAGATATAATCATAAATAGCTTTACGATATTTCATGATGAGATGATAAATGGTATCTCCTCCACTTACATATTGTGGGTCTATTTCATCAAAATATTTTACAGTTTGATTGTTTTTTTTGGTATCAACTCTTACCAAACTATTATTATAGATTTGTCTGATAACGATGCTTTCAAAACCAAATATTGAATGTAGCTCAATATCTATTTTATCCTTAATATGAAAGAGGTTTTCTATTTTACAATTTTCTAATTTGTACCGAAAAAGCGAAACAAAATCATAGTCATTTATCTCCTCACCTCTATAATTAAACAGATAGTAGTTTTTTAATACAGTATTTGGATTCTTAATAAATAGGTCTTTTAATATTTCAGTATAAGAAGGTCTTCCATTATCATTAAATATTTTCACAATATCATTCTGGGTTTGAAATTCTTCTTTATCAATAAATATGGGTAAAGGATTAGGTAGTATCTTGCGAGCTCGCAAAATATCGAAAGTGTTTAAAGCTCTCACGTCTGATGGTAAAAGTCTACCAGAAATGCCCTTGTACATAGAAGCGGTTTTATGAGCAAGAAAAATTTTCTTGCTGTTTAATCCATTTCTAAATCCACTTAGCCCATATGTATTTTCAGTTATTTCAGGTTCACTATTGTAATTGTTGTCATTAAATAATTTTGCTTTGAGATAATTATTGTGGGCCTTTTTATAATCTTCTGTATTAATATCAGTAAAATAAATAGTGATATAGTTATCATCTTTAAGTTCATTTATATTTAATATTTCTTTGCCATCAGGCTTTGAGATTTTGATCTCTGGAATAATTTTTAATAATTCTCTGCAAACATTTTTGAAAGCTATAGCCTTTTGTTTTAATATCTCATCATTTTCTGTTTTGCCCAGACATATTTGAAAAGTTGTTTCAAAATAAGAGTTTAATCGGGCATCAATATTATTTAATTCTTTAAACTTGAAGGAAACAACAAATGGGCTACAAGAATGTATTTTTTTCCCGCCAGCTCCCATGTCTAATAG
>JAHEEB010000959.1 GCA_024640925.1 Bacteroidota bacterium
TTTGTGTTTTGGAGTCTTCGTGGCTATTTATCAACTTTTTGGATAGCCTCTTTTATTTTCTTTAAATTATTAACCTTTGTTTCCTCTTGCAAGAAAATAAAAGCCAAGGGCAGCAGGAGTATAAAATTGGAATACTGTTGCCAATGATATGCCGCTTAAAAACATTTGTGCCACCGAAAGCAGAAAAATTAATGCTCCTGAAATTACTGTTAATGTAGCACTGCTTAAAAATCCTCCAAAAAACAACAATATGGTCATTACAATCATGGCAAGAGAAATATAAAAGTATTTCGAGCTAAAATCAAAAGCCATTACATTTTCGTAGTATACAACATATGCAAAAACCAACAAGGCGACTCTCAGAAGCCATTTAGCCAAGGGTACAAAAGATTTTATGGGTTCCATAATAATAATCGTTTGGTAATTGGTCCAAGTTATTAAAAAATAATAACGGATATATTAAGAAATAAGTTAAAGATTTAACAACTAAAATTGATAATAACCTCGGGACATTCATGTGGAAGAAAAACCATTCTCCAAAGCCAATTAACAAGACTTTTATGTTTTGATAATCAGTAAATTTGATTACATCAGTTGTGCTAGTGAGCAATTTGGGGTAAAGAAAATATTTTTGATTATTCCTATTTTATATCTTTGCAAAAATTTATAAAACACAGAGATGAGTCAAATCCAATTAAGTGAACAAGAGCAACTGAGAAGAAAATCGTTGGAGGAATTAAGAACATTAGGTATAGAGCCATATCCGGCTGCTTTGTTCCCTGTAAATGTTACTTCAAAAGAAATTAAAGAGAATTACAGCGACACAAACAATAATTATACGGATGTTACAATAGCTGGACGGCTTATGGGAGTGCGTGTTATGGGCAAAGCATCGTTTGCCGAACTACAAGATGAAAAAGGCCGCATACAGCTATATATCACCCGTGATGATATTTGTCCGGGCGAAAACAAAGAATTATATAATACTGTATTTAAAAAATTGCTTGATATAGGGGATTTCATTGGTGTAAAAGGATTTGTTTTCAGAACACAGATGGGTGAAATCTCGATTCATGTTAAAGAATTTTTAATACTTGCAAAATCGTTGAAACCTCTTCCTGTTGTGAAAGAAAAAGACGGGGTAGTTTATGATGCTGTAACAGATCCTGAATTCCGCTACAGGCAACGATATGTCGACCTTGTAGTTAACCCGGGTGTTCGTGAGGTATTTTCAAAACGCAGCCGGATTATAACATCAATGCGTGAGTTATTCAATTCGCGTGGATACCTGGAGGTTGAAACACCCATATTGCAACCTATACCTGGTGGTGCTACAGCACGACCTTTCATTACCCACCACAATACGTTGGATATCCCTTTGTACCTTCGTATTGCTAACGAATTATATCTTAAAAGGTTAATTGTTGGAGGATTTGATGGTGTTTACGAATTTGCAAAAGATTTCCGGAATGAAGGGATGGATCGAACCCATAACCCTGAATTCACTGTTATGGAAATTTATATTGCTTACAAAGACTATTTCTGGATGATGGATTTTACCAAAGAAATGATTCAGAAGGTAGCTATGGATATTCATGGTTCAACCAAAGTTCCGGTAGGTGAAAACATTATCGATTTTGGCCATTTCGAGAAACTTACCATGAGCGAATCGATATTAAAATATACAGGAATTGACATATCTGGTATGAATGATGCTGATTTACAAAACGTTTGCAAAGAACTTGGCATTGAAACTGCGCCCTCTATGGGCAAAGGAAAACTGATCGATGAAATATTCGGAGAAAAAGTTGAGCCTCATCTCATTCAACCAACATTTATATACGATTATCCGGTTGAAATGTCGCCATTATGTAAAAAACACCGGAATAATCCTGAATTAACCGAAAGATTTGAACTCATTGTCAATGGAAAGGAATTATGTAATGCATACTCCGAATTAAACGATCCTATTGATCAGCTGGACCGTTTTCAGGATCAATTAAAACTTTCGGAAAAAGGAGACGATGAAGCTATGTTCATCGATCTCGATTTTGTAAGAGCTCTTGAATATGGTATGCCTCCAACTTCGGGAATGGGAATAGGCATTGACAGGTTAACTATGCTTATGACTAATCAGCCCAGCATTCAGGATGTTTTATTTTTCCCTCAAATGCGCCCGGAAAAACGTGAAAAAGTTGATACCCCGGAAAAATATACCGAAGCAGGAATTCCTGAGGAATGGGTTGATGCTCTGCAATCGCTTGGCTATAAAACCGTTGAACTATTAAAACAGGTAGAAAAACCTGGCAAATTACACCAGGAACTATGTGGTTTCAATAAAAAAAATCATCTCAATCTGAAAAATCCTTCTCAGGATGAGGTTGCAGCCTGGATAACTCCAAAAATTTAAAGGTTTGATGTTTCTCTTGTTGCTTAATATTCGAATATTTCGTATATTTAATAAAAGCAATTTAAATTACTATTTATGGGAGCAGAAAAAAAATCGGATGTAGGATCGT
>JAHEEB010000013.1:0-14731 GCA_024640925.1 Bacteroidota bacterium
TTACTATTTCTCGGCAGCTCAGAAGATTGGGGTTGCTGTGTCGGATAACCCTGCCGGACCGTTTATCGATTCAGGCAAACCAATTGTCGATTTTAAGCCCGAGGGCGCAGGCGGTCAGGAAATTGACCCCGATGTTTTTACAGATCCTGTATCGGGAAAAAGTTATCTATACTGGGGAAATGGCTATATGGCAGTAGCCGAACTGAATGAAGATATGATCTCGATAAAGAAGAATACAATTAAACTAGTAACACCAGACAATACTTTCCGCGAGGGCACATATATTTTCTATCGGAAAGGCACATATTATTTCTTATGGTCGGAAGATGATACACGAAGTCCCAATTACCGGGTGCGTTACGGGACCTCAACCTCACCAACAGGGCCTATTTCCATTCCTCAAAACAACTTGATTTTGCAAAAAGACAGTACACCAGGCATTTATGGTACAGGTCACAATTCGGTTTTGCAGGTTCCTGGCCGTGATGAATGGTACATGGTCTATCACCGTTTTAATTATCCTAACGGGATAAAAATGGGCGATGCAGCAGGGTTTAACCGTGAGGTATGTATCGATAAAATGGAGTTTAACGAAGATGGAAGCATAAAACCGGTAAAACCAACACATTCAGGTGTTGAAGTATTGCAAAACATTGATTAATCCTCAAACAAAATATAATATGAAGAAGCTTTTTTTTAGTGCAATGTTTTTCATCTCATTCTTAATGAATGGATTTTCACAAACCAATGGAAACTCTTTTGTGATAGGAGATAAAACCTTCTTACTTAATGGAAAACCATTTGTGATAAAAGCTGCCGAAGTTCATTACCCGAGAATTCCAAAAGAGTACTGGGAACATCGCATTAAAATGTGTAAGGCTTTAGGCATGAACACTTTATGCCTTTATGTTTTCTGGAATATTCACGAACCGCAAGAAGGCAAATACGATTTTACCGGAAATAATGATGTTGCTGAATTTTGTCGTTTGGCACAAAAGAACGGAATGTATGTTATTGTACGTCCCGGACCATATGTTTGTGCTGAATGGGAAATGGGTGGTTTACCCTGGTGGCTTTTAAAAAAGAAGGATATTAAATTGCGCGAACAAGACCCTTATTTTATAGAAAGAACAAAATTATTTATAAACGAGGTAGGAAAACAACTGGCAGACCTTCAGATTACAAAAGGAGGGAACATAATAATGGTGCAGGTTGAGAACGAATATGGCTCTTTTGGCATAGATAAACCTTATATCCAAACTATCCGCGATATTGTTAAAGGGGCTGGGTTTTCTGATGTTCCATTATTTCAGTGCGATTGGAATTCAAACTTCCAGAATAATGCTCTTGATGATTTGTTATGGACAATCAACTTTGGAACAGGTGCTAATATAGAGGAACAATTTAAAAAACTGAAAGAACTTCGTCCCAATACACCTCTCATGTGCAGCGAATTCTGGTCAGGGTGGTTTGATCACTGGGGAGCCAAACACGAAACCCGCAGTGCAACAGCTCTTGTTAGCGGATTGCAGGAAATGCTCGACCAGAATATTTCATTCAGTTTATATATGACCCATGGCGGAACAAGTTTCGGACATTGGAGTGGTGCTAATTTTCCTAATTTCTCGCCAACCTGCACCTCATACGATTATGATGCACCCATAAATGAATCAGGAAAAGTAACTCCAAAATATTTTGAAGTAAGAAAACTACTAGAACGATATTTACCTGAGGGTGAATCGTTAAGCGATATACCCGATTCAATTCCAACCATAAGCATACCTGCTTTTGATTTAACCGAAACAGCCCTGTTGTTCGACAATCTTACCAAACCAAAAATAAGTGAAGAAATTAAATCAATGGAATTTTTTGATCAGGGTTGGGGAAGTATTTTATATCGCACCAAACTTGTGAAATCGGACAAGCAACAAACATTAGTAATAACCGAGGCCCACGATTGGACACAGGTTTTTATCGATGGTAAAAAAATAGCTACCCTTAGCCGGTTAAGAGGAGAGAATACAGTTAAATTGCCACCATTAAAAGAAGGAGCCATCCTTGATATTTTAGTTGAAGCCATGGGACGGATGAATTTTGGAAAAGGCATTTACGATTGGAAGGGAATTACCGAAAAGGTTGAATTAAAATCGGATAACGAAACAAAAGTTCTTAAAAACTGGCAGGTGTACACCATTCCTGCCGATTACAGTTTTGCCAAAAATATGAATTACGGCAATGCCAAAAACACCAATAAACAACCTGCTTTTTATAAAGGAACATTTACGATAAATAAAAAAGGAGATACCTTCCTCAATATGAGCAATTGGAGCAAAGGCCTGGTTTGGATTAACGGATATGCCATTGGGCGCTATTGGGAGATTGGGCCACAACAAACCCTTTATGTTCCCGGATGCTGGTTAAAAGAGGGCGAAAACGAAGTAATCATTTTTGATTTAGCATCTCCAACCATAGCTAAAACGGAAGGATTACGCCAACCTATTCTGAATGTTTTAACTGGAAATGGGGCATATTCTTGCCGCAAAGCAGGAGAAAATCTTGACTTAAAAAATGAAAATCCGTTTTACTCCGGGACCTTTAAAGAAGGGAAAGGATGGCAACAGATTAACTTCAACAAACAAACTAAAACCCGTTACTTCTGCCTCGAAGCCATAAATTCCCTTGGAGGGGATAATTATGCTACTATAGCGGAGTTGGAAATATTAGGTGAAGACGGGAAACCACTATCCTGCCAACATTGGAAATGCATATATGCTGACAGCGAAGAACTCGATGCGGCCAATAATACAGCAACCAATGTGTTCGATTTACAGGAATCGACTATATGGCATACGAATTATTCAACAACAAAAGCTGCTTTTCCTCATCAAATAATAATTGATTTAGAAGAGGAAAAAGTGGTGAGTGGATTTTCTTATCTGCCTCGTGCCGAACAAGACAATACCGGTATGATAAAAGATTATAAAATCTATTTAAAACAAACTCCATTTAAGTTAAAAAACTAACCCTTGTTTTTCATTCTTAATGAATGCCGCGAAAACTATCTGGCAATGCCTTAGAAAATTTTTAAAAACTGAACTTATGAATAGAATTATACATTTCTTTAGAATCAGACAAAACCTACTGAGCATATTATTTATATGCACCGGATTTTTAGTCGCAACGAATACATTTGCCCAGGTAGATCTTACTTTAAAGGTTCAATATCTGTTTAAAAATATTTCAGCCGATAGCAGTAAGGTTTTTGCTGATGCAGGCAACGATACCGCAACGTTTCAGGAGAGTGCTACTGTAAAAGCTATGGGAAATTTTAATGTACTTGATCTTGGTGGCAAAAACGGATACCTCGATTTAGGAACCAGAGCAGGTATAAAAATTGCTGTTTTAGATAGCTTCACCATTTCGACCTATATCTATATCGACACAAATACTACTATAAGCAACAATGGTAATTTTATCTGGACATTTGCTAATTCAAATGATGTTATTACTACTCCCAATGGACAAATGTTTTTTTGCGCAAAAGATACCCGGTATGCTATATCACAAACAAACTGGTCAGGCGAATCCGGCTTGAGTTATGCACGAGAATTCACTAAAGGTAGTTGGAAGCATGTAACTTATACCCAATCGGGCACTACAGGTAAAATTTACATCGATGGGGTTACTGTAAAAACAGGAACAATAACCAAAAGGCCTAAAATTTTAGGCCCAACCAGTTATAATTATATTGGCAGGTCGCCCTATGCCTCCGATGCATATTTGTTAAATTCAATGTTATACGATTTCAGAATCTACAACAGAGCACTTACAAACGCTGAAGTTGCGGCACTAGACGATAGCCTCGCCAATTTAAATGATGCTTTGATAAATTACCTGCTGATAAAAGCAAAAAACACGTTAACATTAGGCAATATCGATGAGGTAGTTTCAAACTTAACATTATCATCGGAAAGCATTAATAATATTACTATTCAATGGACATCGTCCAATCCTTCTGTCATATCTAACACTGGCGTTGTAACCCGTCCGGCAATTGGCAGTGCATCTGCAACAGTGAGCCTTACAGCCACTCTCTCAAAAGGTGGCAAAAGTATTACCAAAGAATTTTCGGTCGTTGTTTTACCATTGTTTGATGATAAGAATAGTGTATCGCGCGATGCGGCTGAAATTGTCCTTTCTGGAAATTTGAATAACCTTCGTTCGGACCTGAAACTTCCGGTTGAAGGCATAGAAGGCTCCGTAATTACATGGGAATCAAACAAATCCGATTATCTTTTAAATACCGGTGAATTGGTAAAGCTGTCGGTAAAAGGAGCAGGTAAAGAAATAGTAACGTTAACTGCTACCTTAACAAAAGGATCCGAGTCGACCACAAGAAATTTTGTTATTTATATAGCGGAAGACGAAGGATACGATGCCTATATATTTACTTACTTTACCGGCACTAACGAAGACTTATTCTTTGCTTTAAGTAACGATGGATTTAATTTCAGGGCTTTAAATGGAAATACTCCAATTATTAACTCCGACACTGTAAGTTCTACAGGCGGAATGCGCGATCCTCATATTCTCAGGGGATTTGATGGAAATACCTATTACATGGTAGCTACCGACATGAATGTGACTGTAAACGGATGGAGTGTTCCGAATTATGCAATGGTATTACTCAAATCAACCGATTTAATTAATTGGACTTCATCTGTAGTGAACATACCCAATACCTTTGCCTATTTCGCAAATGCTGAACAAATTTGGGCACCACAAACTATTTATGATATAGAAAATGGTAAGTATATGGTTTATTGGGCAATGAAAAAGACCAGCTCCGATATATTCAGGATTTATTATTCTTATGCTAACAGCGATTTCACGCTGCTCGATTCTGTACCCAAAGTGCTCTTTGCCAGTCCGACAAACAGTTCGTGTATCGATGCCGATATTCTATACAGAGAAGTTGACAGCACATACAATTTATTTATGAAAACCGAAGGTGGCGAAGCCGGAATAAAAAGGGCTTATTCAAAGAAATTGACCGGAGGATACGAACTATACGACAAATATCTCGATCGTACCACCGATGCAGTTGAAGGCTCCTGCACATATAGGTTATTCAATACAGACACCTATATTTTAATGTACGACCTGTATACTACCGGTGTATATCAGATTACCACAAGTACCGATTTAATTAATTTTTATGAAAGCAATAAAATGTCGATGAATTTTGCTCCAAGGCATGGTACCGTAATGCCTATAACCCGCGCTGAAGCAGAAGCACTTTCAAAGAAATGGGCAAAATCGACAGACATTGTTGTTTTATCATCAAACTCAAAACAGGTAAAAACCCGAAATATAGTTATTGATGAGACCAATAAAACGGTTTATTTGCCGGTTAAAAGCGAAACTGATTTAAGTTCATTTAATCCCGAGCTGACTTCTATACCGGGGGCCATTATTACTCCTGAAGTTTCACAGGATTTCACTCAGGGCGCCGTTTCGTATATGGTTTCAATTGATGGAAAAGGTAGTAAGACATACCAGGTTACTGCTGTAATAAATCGCAATCCGGTTTTGGATGGATACTATGCTGATCCGGAAGTTTTGTATTCCAATAAAACGAAGAAATATTACATTTATCCGACAAGTGATGGGTTTACCGGTTGGTCGGGTACCTATTTCAAAACTTTCTCTTCATCCGATTTAGTCGACTGGAAAGAAGAAGGGGTAATACTAGATTTACCTACTGATGTAAGCTGGGCTAGCACTAATGCCTGGGCACCTACAATTATTGAAAAAAAGATTGACGGAAATTATAAATATTTCTTTTATTTCTGTGCTGCCCAAAAAATAGGGGTTGCCGTAGCAGATGATCCTATCGGACCTTTTTATGATTCGGGTAAACCTCTGGTTTCTGCAACTCCTTCGGGAGCAAGCGGCCAACAAATTGACCCGGATGTATTCCTTGATTCAATCAGCGGAAAAACTTATTTATTCTGGGGAAATGGATATATGGCTCGTGCTGAATTAAACGACGATATGATTTCCATAAATACCAGTACGATTAAAGTTATAACACCCGATGCTACCTTCCGCGAAGGATGTGAAGTGTTTTACAGAAAAGGGAAATACTATTTCCTTTGGTCGGAAAACGACACCCGTAGTGTTGATTATAGGGTACGATATGCCACATCAAATTCTCCTACCGGAACATTTACTATTCCGGCTAACAATTTGGTTATTGCCAAAGATGCCGATCTGGGTATATATGCAACCGGACACAATTGTGTGATTAGAATCCCTAATACGGATAAATGGTATATTATCTATCACAGGTTCAATCGTCCTAACGGAATAACGATGGGCGATGCTGCCGGATACAACAGAGAAATTTGTATCGATGAATTGAAATTTGACGAAAGTGGCAACATTATACAGGTTAGTCCTACTCTAATTGGTATTGATCCTAATATTGCGACCACAGGTGTCATTTTTAATCAAAACACGGGCTCTTCAGTAAGTTTATATCCAAATCCGACTACTGGTCAGTTTTCGCTTAAAATTTCAAATCCATCGGGTACAAGCACAAATTTAATCATAAGGGATATCTGCGGAAGGGTAGTATATTCTAAACTTATTAATTGTGAACAATATCAAACTATTGATTTATCGGACAAACCATCAGGTATCTATTTTATGCAAACCCCTGATGGAGTGCAAAAAATAATCAAACAATAATTCTTGCTAAAATTACTTTTATCTGTAAGATTATGAGAAAATTAAGATTGATTATCGTTTTGTTATCATCGGTTTTGTTAACCAAAGCCCAAACAGGGAATGAATTAGCCTTCCAAAAATGGGCGTTAACTCCGCCAATGGGTTGGAACAGCTGGGATTGTTTTGGCCCATCGGTTACCGAATCGGAGGTAAAAGCCAATGCTGATTACATGGCTGCCAACCTCAAACAATATGGTTGGAAGTATATTGTGGTCGATATACGTTGGTATGTAGATAATCAAACAACTGGCACGTATAATTCGTATGCCAGCTCAACCTTCATCTACGATACCTATGGAAGGTATATGCCCTCTCCTACTCGCTTCCCTTCAGCTGTCAATGGTAATGGTTTTAAACCATTGGCCGACTACGTTCACAACCAGGGGCTGAAATTTGGCATTCATATCATGCGTGGAGTCCCTAAAATAGCAGTGACTAATAGTCTGTCGATTAAAGGAAGTAGTAAAATAGCTGCTGATATTTATACCACAAACGATCAATGTACCTGGTTGCAGGATAATTATACTGTTTTGGCTGAAAAGGAAGGCGCTCAGGAGTATTATAACTCAATTTTTGACTTGTATGCATCGTGGGGGGTCGACTTTGTAAAGGTTGATGATCTTTCCCGGCCTTATCATCAGGACGAAATTGAAATGATTCGGAAAGCAATTGATCAAACAGGTCGGCCAATTGTATTAAGTATGTCGCCCGGTGAAACCCCGGTTGAAAAATATGAGCATGTTAAAACCCATGCAAATATGTGGCGAACCGTAGATGATTTTTGGGACAACTGGAGCCAGTTAAATTATCAGTTTACTGTTTGTAACAAATGGTCTCCATATATTGCCCCTGGAACATGGCCCGATGCCGATATGCTTCCGCTTGGACATATTGCTATCCGCGGCGAGCGAGGAGTTGATCGCCAAACGAACTTTACTAAAGATGAACAATACACTCTGATGACACTTTGGAGCATTTTTAAATCGCCATTAATGTTTGGAGGAAATTTACCTGATAATGAAGCTTTTACAGATTCATTGCTTACCAATGATGAAGTATTATATATGCACAAAACTTCGGTAAATAACCGGCAATGGTACAACCAGGAGGATAGAATTGCCTGGACTGCTGATGATCCGAAGAACGGAGATAAATTTGTTGCTTTGTTTAATAATGGTGGCGATGGTTTTGTGAAAACGAAAAGTTTACTGTACCGGAGTGGAACTATTTCCCGTCTAACTGATGGGTATGGTACAAACATAGACATTCAGCTTCCTGAAGACAGCAAACAACTGTTTTTAATTGTAAACGATGGCGGTGATGGTTATAGTTGCGATCATGCCGATTGGATCAATCCTGTATTATATCTGGAAAATGGGGATTCAATACTGGTTACTGATTTATCATGGGAATATGCCACTGCCGGATGGAATTCAGTTCAAATAAACAAAAGTGTTTCAGGTGGAACATTAAATGTTAAAGGCACTTCATATACCAATGGTATTGGAACACATGCAAAATCCATCATCTTCTACCCCATTCCTGATAATTGCGTTCGTTTTAAAGCATTTGCCGGATTGGATATCGGAGGGACCAGCCAATTGGGTGGAGCTACCGTGGAATTTATGGTTGCCACCGAAGACCCGACACCACGCAATGTTGATCCGAATAAATCAATTGCCAATTCGGGTCGCATTAGTCGCACTTCGCAACGCCAGGGAATAAAAATTTCTGCTGATATTGCCGGTGAAGCAAAATTATATTTAGTAGTAACCGATGCCGGAGATAATTATAATTATGACCATGCCGACTGGATTAACCCGGCTATTTATAAATCGAATGGCGATTCGCTGTTATTAACTTCGCTCAATTGGGTTAGTGCTACCAGCGGATGGGGTAGTGTGAACAAAAATAAAAGTCTCAATGGAAATACGTTAACTGTAAATGGACAAACCTACGCAAACGGATTTGGATTAAACTCATACTCCATCATTGAATTTGACTTGCCCAATGGATATACCAACTTAAAATCGTTTTGTGGTTTCGACGATGAGGTTTTAAACGCTTCCGATGGCGTTTCGGTCGAGTTCTTAGTATTTACGAAAGATCCGGCCAACACGAATACTATCCCGATACCTGTCGATTTAACCAAACTAGGATTTACTGGTTCATGTACAGTTCGTAATTTATGGAAGAAGACAGAGGTCGGAAATTATTCAGGCTCTGATTTTGCTCCTTCTATAATTAGTCATGGTGCCGGATTATACCGCATATCCGCTGTAAATCGTTCGAATGATATCTCGGTTGTTCTTACAACTTCAGCCACACAGGCCAATATGAACGATACCGTAATATTGGCAGCTGAGGTTAATAAAACAGGCAGTATAACAGACACAGTAAGCGGATGGATTATGCTAACACAAAACGATACCCTTGTAGCCACTATACAGATTGATAGTTTGGGTAAGGCTCAGTTTGAAACCTCATCTCTTTCAGCCGGAGTTCACACTTTTACTGCCAATTATAGTGGAAATACAGTTTACAATCCCCAAACTTCAAATCAGGTAACTGTTGAAATAAAAAAAAACGAATTGTCCATGGGAAATATAAATGAGCAACCGAAGGTTTGGATAGCCACATTGGGCAGTGAGAATTATTTACAAGGAACTGTTCCCGGAGATGAAGTAATGATAGTTAATATTTATGGACAAGCGACGTCTGTCTTTAAAGCGACATCCGATTCCCAGCTGATTGCAGGAGAGGGAATGGTGCTTATTAAAGTAAAATCAGCAAATGGGTATTTTATTTTAAAAGCGGTGCTCTAACTCCCCATCTTAATTCATTAATTTGGGAATCTTTTTTGTTAAACATTTTTTAAATGATCGTTGAAAAATAGCTGAATATGAAAAAATACTTTTTAAGCTTGCTTATAGCAATACCTTTTACAATTAGCGCTCAAACTAATGTAACTATCGATGCTTCGGTAACCTATCAGACAATACAGGGCTTTGGGGCTTCGGATGCTTGGAATACCGACTTTGTTGGCAAATATTGGACAACTTCTGTAAAAGATGATATTGCTAAAAAACTGTTTGCTAAAACATTCGACAGCAATGGTAATCCCGAAGGTATAGGACTTTCAAGATGGCGCTTTAATATTGGCGCTGGCAGTTCTGAGCAGGGTACTTCAAGTAACATTGAGATGCCGGAACGAAGGGCAGAATGTTTCCTAAATCAGAATGGAAGCTATACCTGGACTAAACAGTCAGGTCAGCAATGGTTTTTAAATCAGGCAAAAACATATGGTGTAGAAGGTTTAGTTGCTTTTGTAAATAGTCCTCCCAGGTTTTATACCAAAAGCGGAAGAGCAAACAGTGATAATACCGATGCCTTTGGAACAACAAACTTAAAAGATGGATATTATGATGACTATTCCTCATTTTTAATAACTGTTTTGAAACATTTCGAAGAGAATGGAACCCATTTTTCTCAAATCAGTCCGGTTAACGAACCACAATATGCTTGGGGTAGCGGACAAGAAGGATGTCCATGGAAAAACCTGGAGATAAAACAATTGGCAGAACAATTAAATACAGATATTGTCGATAGTGGGTTAACTACTAAAATTCTTGTAGCAGAAGCCTCAAATTTTAACGATTTACATCAATCAAATGGTAATGCAGATAAATGCGACCAAATTTGGAAATTTTATAATACATCAAGAGAAGAATACATTGGAGGTTATTCTCAGGTATTGCATGGTCTTGCCGGGCATTCCTACTGGACTGATGGCGATGATGCAACAATTAAAACAGTACGAGAAAATATTTATAGAGAAAGCCAGGAACAGGGCGGTATAGAACTCTATCAAACCGAATATAATTTGTTATCAAAAGACTACAGCGATTATCTTATCAATTCTATTTTTCTGGGTAAAATGATCTATGCCGACCTTTCTATTGCCGGTGTTTCAATATGGGACTATTGGACAGCATTAGAGCGTGAGCGATGGGATCAGAAAAACCGGTTTTATCTAATCCGATTAATTCCCACTGGTGGCGATTATGGCGAATTGAACACTGGAGGAACCATTAGCATAGATAAAAACCTATGGGTACTTGGTAATTATAGTTTATTTATCCGTCCGGGTTATAAACGAATTCAGATTTCAGGAGCCGACGATTTGTCTGGGTTGATGGGTACGGCATTTATTTCGCCATATTCTTCGCAAATTGTTGCTGTATATGTAAACTGGGGAACAACCAGCGTAACAGTCTCTCAAACTTTTAATAATCTTCCGGCAAAAATAAAAAGCATAACACCCTACCTTACTGATGTGAACAATAACCTTAAGCTACAGGACACAATTTCTGAAGGTTCGAACTATACAATACCTGCCCGTTCGGTTGTTTCTATTGTTGTTAATCTTGAAAATTATTCTGCAATCAAAGCTCAACCTGAAAAGAATCCTGGAATTAGCATATATCCAAATCCAACAACTGGCAGGTTTAAACTCGAAGTAACAAATTCAGTCACTGAAAATATGAATTTATCCATCAAGGATATAAATGGAAGGTTAGTGTATACGAACAGTATAAACAGCTTCCAACCTCAAACTATAGATATATCGGATCAACCATCAGGTGTTTATTTTTTACAAACTCCAACTGGTGTGCAAAAAATAGTAAAACAATAGAGAACAAATTTCTTAATCAGAAAAAATAGTTGCATCTATTTTGGATTCTGTTTCTCTAAATGGTGCAAAGCAAACAACCAAGATACTAATGGACTGCAATAAATTTTCGTGGTTCAGATTTTACCTGAACGCAAAATTTTTAGTCTATTATTAATAAACAGAACTCTTTTTCAAAATACCAGAGGCAAATATAGTATAAACTGCAGAAACAGTGGCTTTTTTGCATTATCTGATAATGTAAGTCAAAAATCAACATAGCCTGGAATGACTTGTTAGAGGCGAAAGAACAAAACGATTTGTTCAAAGAGGTTATCTTAAGCTTAATTTAGCTTTTATTATAAATTTTCACCTAACTGAAAATTTTTCAATAAAATACTATAATTTTCTGAGCATTATTGCTAGCTAAACTCAGCAAATCAATGAACGATAATAATTTGAAGAATATCCATTTATTCAAATCCTTATTCAAAGGCAGGTATGGCTCGTTTGCTTTCCATTATACGATAAAGGAAGTAAACAAAGAACTTGAATTTGAGATTGAAAATGATGATATCAGACCAGAATTTGAAGTTTTGAAACCATACTTTTCAAAAGTATTAAACCTGCGATACATTAGCATCAATGTTTTTGCAGAATTTGTAAACGAAAAGCTTATTTCACAAATTGCCCATTCTACCGATTTGGAGAAACTAAACCGGGAATTGATTGAAAGTGTTAAATTCAAATTTGTAACCAAAACCTACTTTGGAAAAAATCCCAATCAGAAATTCGCTAAAAATTTACTCGATATAAATCAATTGCAAGGTGGCGAGGGGAATCGTTCTCTTTTTGATTCAGAGGAAGAGTTTATTGAAAATGTCCTTAAAAATAAAAAATTAAGACACTATCGGCAAATCAGATATCTGGCAAACAAACATGCTAGCGACATTCTGAAAATCCGCTTTGTTCTATGCCCATTCTCATTTGTTTTCCTGTTACAAGGAACGGAACAATTTCATATTGTAATGGAAACTCTCGACACTGAGGAAGCAACGTATATTTGGCATATTGAAAGGGATATAATTTTGTTAAAAAATACGCTAAAAGAAATAGATCGTAGCATGAATGTTATTAGAAATGATGGGCGACAGGTGTTTTTAGAAAGTCAACCACAAAACTTTACCCGTATTTTGCATGATTATACTGATGAACGGAAAGGGTTTGTAATTTGGAAAGATTTACTGGAAGAAGTTTTAGTCTAGCTATTATGGAATACAATGAATTAGAGTTTAGAAAGTATAGATATCAGGTTGCGCCTTCGTTTATAGTTTAGACGGATATCTGCAAGGTATTTCGAGGCCAACGAACTGTTAACCTGTTTTAGTTGTAGAATATTATCGCATATGGTATGATAATAATTATCTCCTGCAAATTCCAGGTTCTTGTTCCTGACTTCGTCGCTTAGATTTTAGAGTTTTTATAAACATCACAATATTAGTATTTTGTAAATTATGCGACACCATTTTGGGTGTCGCAAGCTTAAAAAATACAATTTTTACAACATGTTCGTGCGCAAAAAAAAGAATAGGTCCGGTAGTACGAGTATTGTAATTGTCAATAAGGTGTCTGGAAGGGTCAACTATATCAAAACTATTGGTATAAGTTCAGATGAGCAGGAAATAGAGCAGCTTTTTCGGCTTGGTCAAGAATACATTAATAATTTGGGTGGACAAAAAGATATATTTGTTAACTATGACCAGCAACTCAATGAAGAATATCTGACCAATCACTTCATTTCTAACATAGAAAACGTGCTTTTAAACGGTACGCAGTTAATATTAAATCGGGTATACAAAAGGATAGGTTTTGATAAAATTGATGACCAAATATTAAAACATTTGGCCGTTGCACGCTTAAGCCACCCCATGAGCAAAGCCGCTACTGTAGATTATTTAAAATCTCATTTTGAAGAGGATGTAAACCTGTCAAAAATATACAAGTACTTAGATAAATTACACAACACACAGCAGGATAACATACAAAAAATCAGCATAGAGCATACACGAAAGATCTTGGGTGGAAAGATCGGACTGCTGTTTTATGATGTAACAACACTATATTTTGAGACAGAGCAAAGCGACGGGCTTCGAGAAAATGGTTTTTCGAAAGACGGCAAGCACAGCCAGCCGCAAATAGTACTAGGTTTGTTAGTTAGCAAGGATGGCTATCCACTATCGTATTCTATTTTTAATGGTTCTCAATACGAAGGGCGAACGATGATACCGATAGTTGAAGATTTTGTTCACAGGTTCAATTTAGAAGATTTTGTAGTTGTCGCCGATTCAGGCTTAATGAATAAGTCAAACATATCGCTTTTGGAATCTGGCGGTTATAAGTACATTATTGGGGCAAGGATCAAAAACGAAGGGCATGAGGTCAAACAATGGATTTTGTCGTTGGAAAAGCATGATGGTGAGTTTAACGAACGACAAAAGGACAATATCCGGTTAATTATCGGTTATTCCGAAAATAGAGCGAAGAAGGATAGTTACAACAGGGAAAAGGGGATAAAACGACTCCAGAAAACTTATAAAAGTGGAAATATTACCAAAAAAAACATAAACAAGAAAGGCTACAATAAATTCCTGGATATATCGGACAATGTAAAAGTATGCATCAACCTTGAAAAAATTGAAGAAGACAAAAAATGGGACGGGTTAAAAGGTTACATAACTAATACTTCTCTTCCTGCAAAAGAAGTTTATGAGCAATACAAAGGGCTATGGGTTATAGAACGAGCTTACCGCATAACCAAGGGCACCATCGAAATGCGTCCCATGTTCCATTTTAATCCCAGGCGTATTGAAGCACATGTGTGTATTTGCTTTGTGGCATATAAGATGTACAAAGAACTTGAAAGGGTCCTAAAAATCTCAGGAATAGATTTAAGTGTGGATAAAGTATTAACCATTGCAAAAACGATTACTACAATTAAGATCAAACTTCCCCTTCAAAACAAAACAATATCCCAGACACTAATTCTGACAAAACAGCACAAACTAATCGAAAAAATGTTCTCAGAGGATTACTGGCTAAATATACTTGAATTTTAAAATGGGTGTCGCAATGACGAAGTCAGGAGACACTATCGGCAAATCAGATATCTGGCAAACAAACATGCTAGCGACATTCTGAAAATCCGCTTTGTTCTATGCCCATTCTCATTTGTTTTCCTGTTACAAGGAACGGAACAATTTCATA
>JAHEEB010000013.1:14831-16635 GCA_024640925.1 Bacteroidota bacterium
AGTTTAGACGGATATCTGCAAGGTATTTCGAGGCCAACGAACTGTTAACCTGTTTTAGTTGTAGAATATTATCGCATATGGTATGATAATAATTATCTCCTGCAAATTCCAGGTTCTTGTTAATAGTATCTGTAAAAAAACTTTCAGCCTCTAAAGGAAAAATCTTTTTATGTTTTTTAAAGAAATCGAACACACGCGTATCCCATATATTCTTACTGCGCTTTATTAACTCCAGTGCTTCCGGTAATCGGTTCGTAATTTCCAGATAATTGAGCAATTGTTCTGCTGCTTTTTGTTCAAGGGCTAGCTCATAATCCGACATCCCTTCGCTCCCCAAGGTTGCAATCTTTTGTAAAATTGAGCAGGTAGGGCAGTGATTTATTGCTTCTTTAGCTGCTTCTGATAAACTGAGCCCGGCCTTTGCGAGCAAATCAAGATAGAGTGTGTAAACTTTATCAACACCAAATCCTTTATTTATAGTTAACCAAACCTTTATTACGTTTGTGGCTTTTATTAACATGTTTCGGGAATCATACAATCCTGCCAGCTCAATTATCCATTTGCTGTTATTATTTTGTATTTCAGTTAAAATCACTTCCTTTTCCTCTTCAGTAAACAAGGTGCGTACACGATCATAATAGTTTTCGATTAAGTTGTGCGACATTTTTTTGTAACTGCCTATCAGCATGTTTTTAAGGGCAGGAAGATCATCTTCTGTAAATACCGTTTCAGAAAGCTGATGTAAACTTCCGAAAGTGTCATAGGATTGTTCTTTCAGCACGGTATCGAGCTTTGTTAAGAAAGCTGTTTTTTCTTCATAGTTCAGGCTCTTTACAAAATCGGTTACAAATCCATTAAATTCTTCGGATGGTTCATAGTTGTAATCGTTGTAATGGTCGTATAAATAGCCTTCGTCAAACGCATTATCTACCTCACTTATGATATACAAAAGTAAACCTTCTACCTCGCTTTTAAGATGTTTCTCTAGTCTTGATAACTTTTTTATTTCTTTGTCCAATGCTGCATCGAAATCTTCAGGGTTATACAAATTATCAGTGTCTTTAAATATTTTTTGAATATTACGTTCTACTTTCCTAAACGTTGTTTGAGCAGATGAGCTATCCGAAAACGTATTTTTTATTCCGACCCAGAATTGTTCCGGTGCAAATTTCTTTACCAAACCAATCAGGTCGTTTTTTGAAAGGGATTGCAAGTATTGATTTATATCTGTTCCGGGATTTTTTGCATCCGTTACTACTTCAATCTCTGAATTTTCGTCGATTGCAAATAATAATGAAGCAATAACATGTTTACAGGTTCCTCCATAAGGGCATGTGCACGAACCTCCCACTTCGCCGTTTTGAAGGTTAATGATGACAGTATATTCTGAATTACCCCTAACCAGAGTCTTGATCTGAGTTTTATCAACATTATATGATGCGTCTGCTACATTACCGTATTCAAAATATTCCAGGCCACGATGATATACTTTGGACTCACAGCAACCCTGTATGTCATATGCTGAAATAGTTTTAAAAAAATCAGGAAGGTTATTTTGATTTGTTATAAAAAGCTGTGGCATATTTAGCATTTTCAGGTATTAGACATTATCATTGTGAGAACGGGAAAAATAAATGATAAATTAGGATGTCTTCATTATTTATGCGTTCGTGGGAAGAAACGAAACTATATTCCCAATTAAGGTTCACTTGTTTCTCCGGTGTTAAAGTTTTTGACTGATGAAAGTTTACTGCGTTATTTTTAGTTGTATTTAAAATTTCAGTGATATTGCCTGCAACAACAA
>JAHEEB010000227.1 GCA_024640925.1 Bacteroidota bacterium
AGATCTGTAATATGCACCCTTAACTATTTATAGGTGCATAAAAACTGCACCTATTTTCCATATTTCGTAATGTAGTTGCACTTTTCATTCCTTTCTTCCCATCCGTTTTTATTCACATTCTTCCCCCACAATATACCAAACTCTCCGAAATCTTCCAATAGTGTACAAAATTTATAAGCCCTGTTATATTCTAAAGAATGGGTGGTAAACATCCAGAAGCCTTTTGATAAACCGGAGTATGTACTGGAATACCTTTCACGGTATGTTTTTCGTGTAGCCATTACCGACAGGCGGATCATTGAAATCAAAGACGGAAAAGTGCTGTTTTCCTGGAGGGATTACCGAACAAACTTATTCCGTAAGATGAAGCTGGATGTTGATGAGTTCATCCGCCGGTTTTTATTACATACATTGCCTCAGGGCTTTTTCAAGAGCTTGTTCGTTTCAATGCCCGATTTTTTAAAAAAGAGGGTGTCCAAAAAGTTGATAAATAGCCACGAAGACTCTAAGACACAAAGGTATCACTAAGGTTAATGTCTTTTAAATAAGATCTTTGTGAGTCTTTGGGGCTTTGTGCTTTGGTGGCAAATTTACTTTTTGGACAGCCTCCTCTTTTTTTGGCTCAACTGTGCCTTAAATCCTATATTGTTACCGTGCGTTATTCCTTATGTTTCAATCAGTTCTTTTGTCATTATTATTGAATTCTCCAATACAAGATAATCAACAAATTCATGTTTTTTATAAAATTCGTACGCAAAATTCTCTCTGTCAACGCTCAAAGAAACTCGTTTTATCCGTTTGTTTTTCAGTCTGTCAATCATTGTTGTTAATAATTGTTTCCCAATCCCAATACCTCTGTGCCCATTTAGTACAGCCATACTCAATTCTGGGGTTTCATTATCAACAAAACCATAACCTTTGATAAACCTAATCCATATTGCGCCTATTAGTTTTTCTTTTTTTTCTGCCACAAGGCAAAAATCTCCGTTTTGTCCAAAATCTTGAATATATCTTTTCAAATCAGGCTGTTCGATAATCTCTCGTGGCAAAACAACTTTCTTGTCAGTAACAAAAATAGCTTGATATAGCATTTCTTTTAAAAAAGAATATTCAATCGGTTTGATTTCTCGTATTATCAAATCTGCCACAGGTTTTGTCATTCTATAATTAACTAATTCCTTTTTCTTTGATTTCTTTAATTGCTGTCTTTCAACTACAAATCCTTTGCTTTCAAAAAATCCTTTTGCTGTTATACTAACGTCTGAATAAATTAAGTCATTTTTTTGTTCAATAGCTTTGTTTTCAATTTCGGATAAAAGAGCACTGGCAATTCCTTGCCTTTGGAAGTCTTTGTGAACAAACATAAAATCCAAATAGCCATCTGGGGCTAGAGAACAGAAACCGACAATCTGGTTATTTATCTCTGCTATCGCAAAATGTTGTTCACTCATTTTTACTAACCATTTATCTATGTCTGCTTTCCACGACGACCAATCGTCAACTTCCTCTTGTGAATAATCTCTTATATTAATATTTTGAATCGTATCAAAAAACAGTTGCGTTATTTTTTCGACATCGTGTTTAATTGCCTGTCTTACCTTGATATTATTCATTTAATTAATTGTTTAGTCGATTCTGTTTCTTCTTTGTTCATAATGCACGGTAACTACTTACAGGCGCATAAAAACTGCACCTATTTTCCATATTTCGTAATATAGTTGCACTTTTCATTCCTTTCTTATCCATCTATTTTCTATTTTTTGTACTTAAATTTTTTCCCACAATGTACCAAACTCCTAGTTACCTGTCAATGGTGTCAAGTTATTTTACCGACTTTCTCTATCCTCTCCCGGAATATCTTTTCTGTCATGTCTCTTAATAGCTGTACCCTTTCGCCCAGGTATTCCAGGTCTTCTTTTGTTATATGGTATTGCTTCATACGGTAACGGGCATCAATGTATGCACGTACCAGCAACTCGAAACGGTCTTCCTGTTCGCTGGTTTCCTTCGGAAAAATATCTTTTAAGCGTACATCTGCCGTTTGTGCCTTTATGTCGAGCTCGCGCAGGTTATGCTCTTTCGGACGGTAATCGGTAAAGGTTAAAAGTATGGCCGTGTAATAACGCTCGACTGCCTGATGCAATTGAAAGGCCGCTCCATGTAAATTTCCTTCTTCTATCCCAACTTCATAAAACCGATAAAATCCATTCGCACTTACGAACCATTGTTCAAAGTTCTCCTGCATTTTGGTTTTTTGGTCTTCGGGGGTTAACTCCTTGTATTCGGCGAGTTTGAATTTACCGCTATCGAAAAGCAGAATGCCTTCTTTTTTAATATCGGCAAAAAAGTAATTGCCATATTGCAGGGCATTGTTAACGAAATTAATGCCGTGGTATATTGTGTTGATTACGGTTTCTATCTTTCCGTTGTTTTTGCACTTTTCTTTTATATGTTCTTCCACACGAAGCTGGGTGGCATGGTTGTCGGTTGTGGTAATTACCAATATATCGTAATCGCTGCGGTAAGTATAGGTAATGCCATCTTCCATGTATTTATCCTCTACCCATTTGCCGGTTGCAAAGCTTCCAAACAAAATTACCATATGTACCTGTCTTTCGGCGGCAATAACATCGCGAAGCAGGCGAAGTTCCTGTTGTTTGTGTTCGGGCAGATGATTCAGTGTGGTTTTCAATGTATGCTTTTGTTTGCTGGTACTAAAATAATGAATTTTACCATAAAGGAAATTTTGTTTTTGCACAGGTGGATTGCCACCAAAACACGAAGACACCAAAAATTCCTTAATAACCACAACCGATTCCAATGTATATCAAAATACATTGGAAGAGCTCACTGACGAAGGAAGTAAAGTTTACTAAGGTATACACAACCGACCATCCGGGAGCCCATTCTGTTTGTTTTTAACCAACCCCAACCCCTTAGTAAGGGGCAATAACAAGGCGGTGGAACTTAATACCAACTAGCTGGTTTTAAACTGTTCTTTTATTTTTTTAAGTACCTGTGTCAGATTATTGAGTACTTCCTTATTTTCAAAACGAAGTACTTTAATATTCATCATTTCCAAATTATTGTCTCTTTCCAGATCATTTGTTTTACCTTCAGTAGTATAATGATGTTTTCCATCAAGTTCTATAATCAATCTTTCTGACGTAAAATAGAAATCTGCTATATAATTTCCAATACTATGTTGTCGTCTGAATTTGCGTTTGCATAGTTTTTATCTTTTAAAACCTTCCACAGCACCAACTCGGCTTCAGTCATATTCTTTCGAAGATGCTCCCGGTTGTCTTTCAGATAACTCAGATTATTTAATTGGGTTGGCAAAGGTTATAATATAATACCAAATCTTTCTTTTGTGTAAAAACTCTATGTATGCACAAATCTGTTATTGCCCCTTATAGTAAGGGGTTGGGGTTTTAAATCAAAAATACCATATATACTTGCCTGCAATTCGGAGCGTGGCCATATCAAAGTCTAATCTTTTAAAAGAGGTAGTAGATTTTTTCGTTCTCCCACTGCTTTCTTTTCTATCCTTACTGACTGTTTTTTATAGCAAAACTTGAAAAAACATGCTTTATCTACCTCTTTGTTTTTTAATTTACCTCTCCGGTTTTAGCGTGTTTGCCTTTTATCCCTGAAGAGAAGTCCATAGCCACCAGGCCGGGTTTAGTTCAACCGGGAGTTCATGTTTAGCTGCGCTGAGCCCTTCGGGGTTGGGCTGTTAGCCCACATGAACTCCTATTTATTGTGCACCGTTTATTTTATTATTATTTTTCCTTTATAATCATTTTTTAAAACACTTAAATTTTCTTTCTCAAAGACATCTACAAAGATTAAATCGCCTTTTTCATAATAGTTTTTAGGTATAGAACACGAATATTTTATTGAGTTTACTTTGAAAAATAATGTAAAGGACTTATCATTTCTTTCTTTTAAAAGTCTCTTATCAATATTTATCCACGCTTCGTAAGGCATTACTCCTTTATTTATCGCTTCTTCACTAATCATTCCTATAATGTTAAAAATACCTGTGGGCTTTAGAATAATTTCTTTAATGAATGAATCTTTAAAATCAATTCTACTAGAATTATTTTTTAAAGCAATTAGTCTGAAATTAAATGAATTTTTATTGTTAATTATGAGCCATTTGATATTTGCGGGTAATAGAGGTTTTATCTGTTCTTCTCTTAGTAAGTAATAGAGCATAGAAGTATCTTGCGGAGCGACATATCCCAATATAGTTGATGAGCTATCTATAAAAGACTCTTCTCCATAAAGTTTTCTATTTAGATTTAGTATGGAAAATATCGGTCTAATTTCAGATTTTTCTGATTTTACAATCTGTATTAATGAATTGTCAGTCGTATCATTGTGATTGATTAATGCTGAATCAGCCTTTTTTAGATAAGGATATATTTCTTCTAACGAATATGAATCTATTATATTAATATCGTTCTTCCTTCTGTCACAACTAAAAGAAAAAAAAATTAAGACCGATAAGAAAATTAGATTTAGTTTCATAGTGAAATTGTTTTCTTAAATGGTGCACAATCGAGTAGGGAAAGATACGAAATATTTCGCATCTCCGCCCTCTCACACCACTCCCGATGTACATCGGGATACCGACCGGTATACGGCGGTTCGTTAAACATGGCTATATCTGACGAATATTTCACTCGGTTTTTTTAATAGCAAAACTTGAAAAAACATGCTTTATCTACCTCTTTGTTTTTTAATTTACCTCTCCGATTTTAGCGTGTTTGCCCTTTATCCCTGAAGAGAAGTCCATAGCCACCAGGCCGGGTTTTAGTTCAACCGGGAGTTCATGTTTAGCTGCGCTGAGCCCTTCGGGGTTGGGCTGTTAGCCCACATGAACTCCTATTTATTAGGCGTTGGCGTTTTTATCTTTAATCTGTAAATATAATCTTTTCAACTCGTCATTATCTTTCCACCCTTGGCTTTCAGTCATTGCAATTATGATATAATCCCTAAATTCATCAAGTGATTTTGTCGCTCCTTTAACAGTCGCATTTGACCAAGGTTGTTTTTCTTTTGGAATCAAATATTCAATATGAAATTCCTGCAATCCATTTGCTATAATCGCAACAAACCAATCACTCTCTGAGTTATTTTGCGAAAGAAACAATAAATGAGCGTGTGAAGTCAATCCATAAATCTTGGTTTCTACAAATGTGTTATTTATTAAATCAATAATCGAGAGCATTGATTTTCCTAAATCCGCTGAGATTTGATTCTTATCTGAAGCCCAATCAGCATAAAACTCTTCAAGTGTCTGTCTTTTTTGATCTTTACATCTTATAATTGGCATAGTCAAAATCTTTATGTCGTGCGGGTTTTCTTACGCTTACGCCTAACTACTTATAGGTGCACTTTTCATTCCTTTCTTATCCATCTATTTTCCATTTTTTAGTACTTAAAATTTCACCCACAATATACCAAACTCTCCGAAATCTTCCAATAGGTTACAAAATTTCTAAGCCAAATCAACTCCAAGCCCTTGGCAAGAGGCTACAACAGGGTAGCTATACATTGTGCTGGTTAATCTGGTATCAAAAAGTCTCTTCCTATAAATTCGTTCCAATGTTATTCCCAATTGTTTGATGAACCGCTGTATACGAACGGCGAAGCCTCACGAATACCTTTGAAAAGAAATTAATAAATGAGTAGACCCTTACGTACAGTGGCGTTCCGACCAGTTGTTACTGGCCGGGCGGTCTCGATTAACAAACGTAAATTATTTTTCTCCTATTTGAGATAGAATTTCACTAATCAATTTGTCACTTATCCAAACATCTTTAGAAGTCAATTCAATAAGCAGTGGTTTTAATTCTTTTATTATCCCTTCTCTTTTTGCTTTTATCAAAACTCCAATTGTTCCCGAGACATTTAACTCAGCGTGTTTAGCATAGAATCGTCCAAGTTTTTCATCCAATATGATTAAATCGGCATTAATCTCAGTCGCTAACACAATTGCTTCAGCTTCTCCTTCGTCCAAGTCCAAAAAATATTTAACCGCTTGCTCATCTTTGACTGGTGTGATTTTTATCCAATCTAATTTTAATAAATCTTGATAGTAACTTTTATGTTTACCAGCTTCAATCTCTTTATATACAGCGGTAGGTATTAATACATATCCATACAACTCTCTTAAAATATCAAGTTTGGACAGTTTTAACAATGAAATCAGAGGAGTAGTATTAGAAACTATTTTATGCATTTTCAATATCTTCTCTTAGATCGTTAAAATCAGATTGTTCAAATACAGACACCTTATATTTTGAAAGTAAATCTAAGAAATCGACTCGAGTCAAACCTAAAACTTTTGCAGCCGTACCAGAAGAAACTTTTCCGATTTCAAAAAGTTTTACCAAAGAACTAATCTTTATTTCGCTTTCAAAATCCTTTACACTTAATCTTAATGAATTTGCTAGTGATTTCGGATACTCAATGTTTATAACCCTTTTCATCCAAATTATTTTTTATAAAGATACTTAAAATCCATATAACTACTTGAGGGAATGTCTTCTTTTTTTTATGTTTGCTAACGTTTGGCAGTCGAGTAGTGGCGATTTCCGAAACAAGTCATCTATCCTCAATATTACGTTGTCGTCTGAATTAAAATAATGCTATTCATTTGATAATTGACTTTAATATTCTGACTTTTTAGTAATTTACACAAAAATGACTTTTTCTTATTTAAAACAATCATCTATTCATCCCTAAAATCAATACTATTATGGAAGAAATTGAAG
>JAHEEB010000960.1 GCA_024640925.1 Bacteroidota bacterium
TGCAATCCATGCAATAGCTGTTCCCTGGTTGGAGATTACCTTGTTTGTCTGGAAATGCAGGACTTCTATGGTAAACTTATAGAACCCTTCGGGCAATTGCCCTGTACTTCGGTATGTTTCTTTGCTGTAGCCTTTAAAAATAAGGTTATCGATATTAAAATAGTCTGTAAGATCTTCACCAAATAAAATGCTGGTTGTCCCACCATCGAGATAGATAGGGGAGGTATTGATTGTAATTGGATTTTCAATGGTAACACCAACCGTTTCCATCTTTATTCGGAGTTTAACAGGCATATTTGAAATTTCTATGTCTTTCACTGTTAAAATAACCATAAGGTTTTGTGAGCCAAACTTACAGTAATCGCTTAACTTGAGAGAATAGGGCGGTACAAGTGTCGGTGTAACATAAATCGCGAAATTTTCCTGGCCTCTGACCAGCGAAAAAAACATCTGAAAAATGAGATATGTTATTGTAAGACGTTTGAACATGTTGAAATTTATGAGTTGTTAGTTTAGTTATGGGTTGGTTATTGGGTTATGAATTATGGGTTATAGATTATGGGTTGTCTCACCACTCACTTATAACTCATAACTCATCACTTATAACTGCTGTATTATCATTTTTACTTGTTTTCTTTCGTTTCCGGCATTAAGTATAATAATATAAACACCCGTTGGTAAATCGATAAGACTGTAACTAAGATTATATTCAGCTAGTCCGTACTCAAATCTGTCGTTTACAATTTCTCCATAATTTATGCTGTAGATAATAAGTTCTATGTCTGCTTCTTCCCTCAGACTAATATCAGCATTGAATGTCCCCTCGTTAGGGTTTGGCGATATTGTAAACGAAGTTATCAGCGGATTGTAACCTAATTCATAGGATTCACCGAGTGTATCGGTTGAATTTACTATTTCAACCTGTTTAATTGCTTCTGAAACGCAACCGCCGGAATATGCCAGCAATTTGACATTAAAAATCCCCGTATCGCTGTTTGCAAGCTGTAATACATACCCTGCGGCCAGGCTGTCGGTAACATCCATGAAAGCATCCGGGTTATATTCCCAGTTCAGGCTGTCGAGTTCCATGTTCGAAAGCTCAAATATATACAGGGTATCGCCCATATATGCTGCCGATGTCATTATAAAGTAGGCTTTCAGTGCATCACTGCCTACAGCAACATGTATCGTATCATAAGCATCGCAACCATTATCGTTTGTTACTTCCAGGTAATAATCGTTCTCACTGTTAATAGAAATATACCGTTCCTCAGAAACAATTCCTTCAGGAGTTGACCACTTATGGGTTGTGAAGTCCATTCCGTCCAGATTGATCGAATTACCCGGGCAAATTGATATATCATTGCCCAAATCGGCCACTACTTTGTCAAATTGTGAAATAGTAAAATGTTGTTCAGCCTGGCATTGGTTTGCATCGGTGATTTGCAAGCTGTAACTGCCTAACCCAATGGAATCAGCCAGGTTTGACTTGTCGCCATTTGACCATAAATAGGTATATCCGCCAACTCCGCCCTGGCTTTCTATTTGTATAAAACCATCGCTTTCACCATAGCAGGCATTTCTGGAATCCGTGACATCTGCCTGGAGTATTTCCGGGCTGTTAACATAGAAATACCGGGTGTATACACATTTATTGGTGTCGGTTACTGAAACAAAATGAAGCCCTGCAAACAAGCCTGTAGCTGAATCAGAAACACTTCCGTCAGACCAGTTTAACCACCAGGGGGCAAAAGGTGTTGCAGGGACAATTTCAACGATCTTCGCGGAACCAGTACTGTCACCGAAACACTTTATATGGTTTATCTCCACTGAATCAATGGAGGGACCGTTGGATGGGTTTATAGCTTGTTCATAATGCTGTGTACAACCGTTTAAATCGGTCACATCAAGAATGTAATAACCGCTTTGTTCAAGATTACTTATCAAAGTGTCTGTACCGACGGTATTCCCGTAGAAATCTTTCCATAAATACGAGTAAGGCGTTGTGCCCCCTGTCATAGCAATTCGTATAAAAGCATTGTTGGTATCACAGGATGATTGCCGTACATCGATCTCTGAAAATTTCAGGCTATCGGGTTGAGAAATACTGATATCCCCGATTTGTACGGCAGGACAATTATTCTTGCTGTCGCGTAAATACAGAGTATGGCTGCCTGTGGAAATTCCGGTAATTGCCGATGTTGTGTCGAACCATGCACCACTATCTACAAGGTATTGGTAGTATCCGCTGCCACCACTTATCAGGCCAATTGAAACAGAACCGTTGTCCAGGCCGGCACAGGTTACATCAACAGGGACAATTTTTTCAGCTGAAACCTGAACAGGCTCAGGAACCGAAACATCAACCCTGTTTATTGTCGATTTGTTTATTGTCAGGGTATTCCCTGAAACGACAGGATACGAGGTGTTACGATCTTTTACAAAACAGGTGAATACACCTCCTTTTACAGAAAAGGCATTTGTAGTTGAGAATGACAAGCCATCCTTACTAAAT
>JAHEEB010000961.1 GCA_024640925.1 Bacteroidota bacterium
TCGAAAGCTGAAGCTGGCGCATGGACAGATAATTACAAGGTTGTATCGTCAAAACTTACCGAAGGATTAATTGATTTGCATATTTGGAGTGACACTCCCCTCGAAGGATTTGAAAAAGTAAATGTCGATCTGGAAGATGTTTACTTTTCGGTTATTAACGGATACATGAATTAGTTATAACTTAAAAATCCTTTGTTATGTTGCTGAATATTATCAACTTTGAAATAAAGTACCGACTTAGAAGGCCTGCTACATATATCTATTTTTTCATACTTTTTTTGTTGAGTTTCCTTATAATGACACTGCCTGATTCATCTGTAAGCGAGGCTGGTGAACAACTTCATAAAAATGCACCATATATAATCAGTCAGCTTGTTTCGTCTTTTATGATGTTTAGCTGCGTTATTCTCGCTGGTATTATGGGGGTTCCTGTATACCGTGAATTCGATCATAATATAAATGAAATTATTTTCAGTCTGCCCGTTAAAAAATGGGAATACCTGGCAGGCAAATTCATTGGTTCATATATTATTGCCCTATTGGTGCATTTGGGAATGCTGATTGGTTTGTGGGCCGGGGTGATTATGCCCTGGGTGGACAAGTCTGATTTAGGGGCTTTTTCTCTTTTAACATACCTTAACCCACTATTCATTTATCTTATTCCTAATACTTTTATCCTGGGAATGTTCTTTTTTGTAATCGGATCTTCATTTCGTTCTCAAATGGCAGTTTATACACAGGGCGTTATTATAATGGTTCTTTATTTTGGAATAAATATATTAATCGGAGATATCGATATCAATCCAATCTATTCAATTTTTGAACCTTTTGGCTCGGTTGCAGCAAGTTTTCAGACAAAATACTGGACAACCTTTGAGAAAAATAACAATTTGCTCCCTTTTACAGATTACATATTGATAAACAGAGTTTTATGGATAACATTCTCTTTTGCGATCGGTGTTGTATTTTATCTTTTGTTTGATCCTTCGCAATCAAGAAACTTCAAAAAAAGATCCGTCATTCTTTTGGACGAAAATTCAATAAGAAAAATAAAAGTTTATACTAATTTAGAAATTCAGGCAAATTATACATTTAAAGATCAGGTATATCAGTGGTGGTTTTTTTCCGTTTTTCACTTCAGGAAAATTATTAAAGCAATACCTTTTACCATCATGCTAGTTTGTGGATTGGGATTGTTTATGCTGACCAGGTTTGGAACAAGTCTGTTGTTTACTCCTTCCCTTCCGGTAACTTATATGTTGCTTGATTTTCTGCAGGGAAGTTTTCTTTTCTTTGTAATTATAATAATTACTGTATATTCAGGAGAACTGATTTGGCGAGACATTGATGTTAAGCTTGCACCAGTAATTGATGCAACTCCAATTTCCGACAGGCTAATTGTTTTGTCGAAGTTCTCTGCCATGATTCTTGTAGAATTATTTGTGCTTTTAATTATAATGCTTACTGGCATTGGAATACAGATTGCCAACCACTTTTACGATTTTCAGATTTTAATTTATTGTAAGGTCTTAATGCTTAATGTATTTCCATATTTAGTAATCATTACTTTCCTGATTTTCCTGATTCACACTCTTATTAATAACAAATATATTGCTCATGCCATAGTTGTTCTTTTTTTCCTCTTCTATTTATTCTCTGATTTACTGGGAATTAACCATGTACTCCTTCGTTATGGTGCATCCATCGAAAAATCCTATTCTGCCATGAATGGGTTTCACCATTTTGTGTTTCCAACTTTAATTACTAATCTATATTGGGTTTTTCTCGGAATCATATTCTTAAGTATCAGTATTTTATTAATCAAAAGAGGGTCAGAATTATCGATTAATCAGAGGTTAAAGAACTTTATTTTAAACTGGCGCAAAGGATATGCCCGGTATGTTATTCCCAGTGCATTTTTAGCATTCATTCTTACCGGATCTTATATTTATTACAATACCAATATATTGAATGAACATCGATCTACAAAAGAAGATCGCGAATATAGTGCCAACTACGAACTTAAATACAGTAAATACAAGGATTACCCGCAACCCCGAATCAAAAGTGTTATACTCTATGCCGATATTTATCCTGAATCTTTGCGTTTTGATATCAGGGGGATGTTTAAAATGACGAATCAAAATTCCAAACAAATCGACACCTTTCATATTATGACTCTTCCATGGGTAACTATTAATACCATAAAATTCAGCATACCTGTTCAGATTATCGATAGTTCAAAAGAATTTGGATATTATATGTACCGTGCTTTACAACCCTTTAAACCAAATGACTCATTGACTTTTGAGTTTGATTTCACTTACCAGGAAAAAGGGTTTAATTTCTGGGGACACGGAACAGACCTGGTATATAATGGCACTTTTATCCATAACGAACATCTTCCTGTCTTTGGATACCAGGAGAGTGGAGAACTTCACGATAAACGACAAAGAAAAAAAGCCGGACTGCCAAAAAAGGAATATGAATCTCGTGATATAACCGATACTGCCG
>JAHEEB010000962.1 GCA_024640925.1 Bacteroidota bacterium
AAAGTTATTTTCATAAAACATTGGGGCCAATAATTGTTGTTTCTGTTTTGTTTTTCCTGATTCTGTTAATTGTGCTAATGGGCCTGTTTGGAGTACTTTGGTATGATATTAGTTTAAGAAAATCTGAAATAGGTGTAAGAAGGGCTTCCGGTGCAACTTCAGGAAAGATATTTATACTCATTGTTAAAGAAATGCTCGTTTGGGCTTCAGCAGGCATTGCTTTAGGAATACTATTATTTATTCAGGTTCCTCTTCTAAACCTGTTGTCAATAGAATGGAATAACGGTATTTACTCCGCAGCCATAGCAGCATTAATAATTATAGTACTTGTAATTATATGTACATTAATTCCGGCAAGACAAGCCGCCAAAATCCAGCCAGCTGAAGCATTGTATGAAGAATGATATATAAAATAAATATTAATCTTAAAAAATTATACATATGATAACACTTAAAAACATTGAGAAAGTCTACCAAACCGACGAAATCGAAACAGTAGCGCTTAGTAACATCAATCTCGAAATCGCAAAAAGTGAGTTTGTGTCTGTAATGGGACCTTCGGGGTGTGGCAAAAGCACACTTCTTAACCTGATTGGATTGCTTGATTTACCTTCCAATGGAATTGTTCAAATTGACAACCAGATTATTGAAGGATGGAAGGATAAAAAACTGGCAGCTTTTCGTAACCAGAAACTGGGGTTTATCTTTCAAAGCTTCCATCTGATTAACGATTTGCCCGTTTTAGATAATGTAGAATTGCCCCTACTATACCGAAAAGGCATATCCAACAAAGAACGCAGGATGAAAGCATTGGAAGCAATAGAAAAGGTAGGACTGAGTTCAAGGTCAAAGCACTACCCTTCGCAATTATCGGGTGGTCAGAAGCAGCGTGTAGCCATTGCAAGAGCTATTGTCGGAAATCCGGAAATTATTCTTGCCGATGAGCCTACAGGAAACCTCGACAGCAAAATGGGACACGAAATCCTCGACATTATGCAGGCATTAAATAAAAATGATAATACAACCATTGTTATGGTTACCCATGACGAGAACATGGCAAAAAAAACCCACCGTATTATTCATTTATTTGATGGAATGCAGGTAAATTAGCACTTATAGTGATCAGTGAATGGTGATCAGTAATTAGGGAAAACCGACCGCTACTCAAAGATCAAAACTCATTTTTGAATGATATTAATAGTTGATGATGATATAGCAGTGCAGACTTCAATAAGTCTATTGCTTAAGCATGCGGGCCTTGTACCTAAATGTGCATCAAACCCCGCCGAAGGTATAGAGATTCTGAAAACAAATATACCAGACGCAATTTTACTAGATCTTAATTTCGGAAACGATACTTCAGGAAAAGAAGGATTGGCATTTTTAACAAGTCTGAAGATAAACTTTCCCTTTGTACCAGTAATACTCATTACAGCTTGGGCATCCATTTCCCTTGCAGTGGAAGGTATGAAAAAAGGTGCTTTCGATTTTGTTAGTAAACCATGGGACAATGCAGTATTGTTACAAACAATTCAAACGGCTATTGAATTAAATAAAGAATCAGCATCTCCTCATGCTGCAAAAAGAAGCGAGCTCGATAATAAATACGATTTTACAGGAATTATTGGCGAAAGTCCGCAACTAACTGCTGTGTTGGAAACAATAGGAAGGGTTAGCAAAACCGATGCCCCTATATTGATACTTGGCGATAGTGGTACCGGTAAGGAATTGATTGCCGAGGCTATTCATAATAACAGTAACCGTAAAAATGCCCCATTTGTTAAGGTAAACCTGGGTGGAATATCATCCAGCCTTTTTGAGAGCGAGATGTTCGGACATAAAAAAGGTGCTTTTACCGATGCATACAGCGACCGAATAGGTAGGTTTGAACTGGCTGACAAGGGTACTATCTTTTTAGACGAAATAGGGGATTTGGATTTTAATTCGCAGGTTAAGTTATTAAGGGTGTTGCAGGATAAAACATACCAGGTTTTGGGCGATAGCAAAACAAGAAAAACTGATGTGAGAGTTATTTGCGCCACCAACAGGAACTTGCAGGATTTGGTAAAAAAAGGAACCTTCCGCGAAGATTTGTTTTACCGGATTAACCTCATTACCATTAATCTTCCTTCTTTACATGAACGTAAAAGTGATATTCCCTTACTCGTTCTCTATTTTCTTAAAAATCTTGACAATATTTATCATGCTGGCGATGTGCATGTTAATAATAAAACTCTGAGGTGGCTTGAAGATTTAAATTTTTATGGAAACATACGCGAAGTAAAAAACCTTGTCGAACGTACATGGCTTATTTCAGGAAAAAGTGAACTTGATATAAAAGATTTTGAGAAAGCTTTAGATCAGACATCAATGAAAACCAGCGATAATGTTTTTCCCGCTGGAGCAGTGACATTGGAAGAAATTGAAAAAGAAACTATTTTGAAAACCATTGAAAAGTGCAGAAACAATCTTACTAAAGTTGCTAAATCACTTGGTTTAAGCAGAGGAGCC
>JAHEEB010000963.1 GCA_024640925.1 Bacteroidota bacterium
AGACCGAATGGCGGAGGTTACATTGTAGGTATTATACTTTACATTTTTATTGAAGTCGGTAGGAGTGGGGGCAAGGACCTGATCGCCAATTTTAGTACCATTGATGTAAAGTTCGTACAAACCCAGTCCCATGATGTAAACTGTTGCTTGCTGAATTTCTTTTCCATCAGGGATTTCAAACTCTTTTCGGAAATATCGGGCCGATAAACGTGAGAACTGTTCAATTTTATCCCATTCAAATGCCCTGTCAAAACCTATCCACCTGCCTTGCCAGTCTTTGTAATTCATAAGTCCCATGCTCCAGTGCGCTGGCTTGCTCCATTCGCTTTCACCGTTTTTTGTCCATATTTTTACTTTCCAGTAACAATTCATCCGGCTTTTCAGCCGTATTCCATTGTAAGTGACATGAACAGAGCGATCGGATTTCACCTTCTTCGAATTCCAGATGTCGCCTTCGTTTCTCTCAAGTATCTCCGGAGATGAGGCTACAAGAATATGATAAGCTGTTTGTTTACTGTTTTGTTGCTCCGATTCGATAATCCAGCTGAGTTTCGGATGTGTTGCGTCAATTCCTTCAGGATTAGTAAGCATCTCGCAACGAAGGTTTTGAACAATAACGTTTTCGTGTTTGGCTTGTTTGCAACTGAAGATTAAAAAGATCAAAATTAAAAGCGGAAATATGTTCCTGGTGTTCTTTGTGAAACAAACTTTGTGTACTTTGTGGTAAGAAAAAATTAAACCACCAGGGACACAAAGTATACACAAAGATTCACAAAGAGTTGTTACCGATAGAATCATCAGATTTCAGGATTAAAAATTAGCTTTGATAAAGTATCTTGTTTTGCAACAATATTTTCATTAATAAGTAGGACTAAACCTTTACCCTTGTTGTATTTCGTGCCATCCTTATCCCAGATTACTGTCAATATCTGACCGTGATAGTGGATTTGATCGAGGCAGAACCAATCCCATTTACCTTCGGGGATTAATGGATTAATCTCAATTATGTTATCGGTCCGGGGTCTTAACCCAACCAATCCGGTAATTATTAAATCGTTAAATGTCGAATGATTGTAATATCGGCTGCGTTCCTGGTCTCCTTTTAGCCAGTATCCGGTTGTTTCGTCGAGGTATTCTCCTATATACGGCCTTCCACGGTGATATTGTGACTCGACATAAAGTTCCATATGTCTGAAGAAGGCAGAATCGTTAATAATATCCTGATTGTAATTATTCAGAAGATTTGCCATTGTGGTTAATGTCTGAGAAGTACCAAATGGCCAAATCGCGCCATCCCATTCACATTTACAGCAACCATGTGTACGAAATTCCGGATGGCGTTGCTCTGCGGTTGTAAGTCCAAATGGGGCAAGAAAACCTTGAGGATTCATAACCTCTTTCCAGGCTTCGGTGTATTTTCCATCAGCATCAGGAAGGTTTACCATCCATGGAATAAAGCCAATCTCTTCGCGCACCTGTGCAAATTCCCCATCGGGTTTAAGGGTTTCGAAGAACGAACTGTCGGCATTCCATAATTTTTCTTCAATGAGAGTTTTTAATGTATCAGATTTCAGCTTGAAAAGCGAGGAGAGCTCTTTATCACCTTTTAGCTCAGCTATTTTAGAAATGGCCAGAGCATTTCCAAACATATAGCTGTTAATGGTAGGTCGGGCATTCTGAATTTTTCTGCCTCCGCTAATCGATTCTTCCATGCCGTCTTTCACGTCTTCCTGCCAGAAAAGACCGTTTGCAAGCCGTCTTTCCTTTTCCCAAAGTTTATAATCGCTTATAAAATCAGGAAGCAAATCAATAATGTATTCTTTATTTCCATCTATTTTATACTTTTCATAAGCTGCCCACGGTGTGCAATTACTGAACTTATGGAGTTTATTCATAGGTTTGCCCTCATTGCCCCGATACCAGACTTTGATGTACTGGTTTACATAATCAGGGTTGTGCAGCCAACGTGCCTCGTTTATGTGATGACCCATTGCACAGGCAATAAGGTTGTATTTATCTGCATATGAACGATCAATAAGGAATTCTGTAAAAGCATAACCAACAGGTGTTTTTTTAATATGCTTGCGGATTGTCCACCATCGATAGTAAAACATTTCTTCGAAATTGTCCTGTGGGCACTCAAACAGAGGAATATTTGCCTTCATCCATTCCCATGAAGTATCATTGGGTATGGCTTGAGCAATGTTTTCGTCTTCCATGCGGTTGAAATAATCAACGTAGTGCTTAAAATCATCTGCCTGAAGAACAGATTTTGGTTTTTCTGTAGATCTATTGACCTTTTTTGATGCGCATCCTGAGGATAGAAGGATTAGAATTAACAAAAGGTTAATCTTTCCGCGAGCGCTGAAGCTACTCAGCGGAGACGCTGTGTACTTTGCGAAAACACGTTGTGTCCTTTGCGCTTCCTCTAAAGCTTTGGCGGCACGCGGAGTGGTAAAAAAATAACCACAGAAAGCACAGAGTAACACGGAAGATAGAATAATAAAAAGG
>JAHEEB010000964.1 GCA_024640925.1 Bacteroidota bacterium
CCTCTTGGTAATAAACAACCGGAATGGCAAGACTTGATATTCAAAGGAGAATGGAAAGAAGCTTATGAAGTGCTGACTCAGACGAATGATTTTCCTGAGTTTACCGGAAGAATCTGTCCTGCACCATGCGAAAAAGCTTGTGTATTAAAACTTTCTGAGCAACCGATAACAATAAGGGAAAATGAAGCAGCTGTTGCAGAAAGAGCTTTTTCGGAAGGGTTGGTAATTCCCCATCCTCCGAAAAACAGATCTGGCAAAAAAGTAGCTGTAATTGGTTCGGGGCCTGCCGGTTTGGCTTGTGCAAATCAGCTGAATCAGAGAGGCCATACTGTAACCGTTTTTGAAAAAGACGAGTTAATCGGAGGCTTGTTAAGATTTGGTATTCCTGATTTTAAGCTAAACAAAAAAATTATTGACAGGAGATTACGGGTAATGGAAGCAGAAGGTATTCTGTTTAAACCTTCTACACCTGTTGGAGACAATATTCGCAAGATATTATCCGATTTTGACGCTGTATGTCTTGCAATAGGAGCAGGCCAACCCAGAGATTTAAATGTTGAAGGCAGAAATCTTAAGGGCATTCTGTTTGCACTTGATATACTCCAGGCTCAGAATAGAGTGGTAGAATTTAAAACAGAAATAGAGAAGGAGCTTTCGGCAAAAGGAAAACATGTGCTGGTTATAGGAGGAGGCGATACAGGATCTGATTGTGTTGGAACATCCATTCGTCATGGTGCACTGAGTGTAACCCAGATTGAAATTTTACCAAAGCCACCTGCCGATCATAATGAAGACACTCCCTGGCCTTATTATCCTAATGTACTTAAAACTTCTTCTTCTCACGAGGAAGGTTGCACCAGACGTTGGAGTTTGGAAACAAAGCGTTTTATTGGTGAAAAAGGCAACGTAAAAGAAGTTGAAGTTGAATTCGTAGAGTGGAAAAAAGACGAAAACGGGAGATTGAGCATTATACATACAGGTAAAACCGAGATTATAAAAGCCGATATGGTTTTATTAGCAATGGGTTTTGTTAATCCGGTTTTGGAAGGATTGCTTGAAACACTGAATGTATCGCTTGATGGCCGTAAAAATGTAGTTTCCGGAACCTATTCAGAAACCTCCAAAAGCAAAGTATTTGCAGCTGGTGATGTTACCCTTGGAGCCAGTTTAGTAGTGCGGGCCATTGCTTCAGGCCGTAAAGCCGCTGATGGAATTCATGCTTTTCTTACAGGGGAATCAACTTTTAAGGAATAATAAGATTTAGTTAATATAATATATAGCGTCAAAGTTCAACCAATGAACTTTGACGCTTTTTCTTATCCCGGATTTACCTTTGCCATTGAGGCTCAAAGACCAAGATTGATGAGTGATCAGTGATTGGTGATCAGTGATTAGTGATTGGTAATTAGTTGTGGGCAATTTTTAGTACGATTTTTTCTTCGTGAATTCTTTGTGTTTTGGTGTTCAGTGATCGGATTAGTGATCAGTTATGGGTAATTTTTAGTCCGTTTTTTTCTTTGCGAATATTTGCTCCACTGTCTTTGTGGCTGTATATCTGAATTGCTATTTGTCAAAGAAGCATTACCAAAGAGCTTAATTAATTTTTAGGGTGATTTCATTTTAGTCTGTAATATCATCGAAAAAATGGTATTCCGTTTAGAATTATCTTTTATGAAAGTGATTTCAACGAATTCTGTATGATTAATCTTAAACTTGTTTTCATTTATTGCTTTCTTTTATCATTTGTTAGTATAAAAGTAATTTCTCAAGAAACAAATTGCGAAAATCTTGGTTTTGAACTTGGAAATTTTACCAATTGGGTGGGATATACGTGGAATTACAGTACGGATGAAACTTCAGTTAATACTTCGAAAGTAAAAGGCATTGTTGACAGAAGACAAACAATAATGACCGATACTACAGCTTATGATGCCAATACAGGATATGCCCTGAAGAAGATACCTTCTGGATACCTTTATTCTGCTCGTCTGGGTGATGAAATAATTAGTTCAGACGCAAACCCCCGATGTTGGCAACAAAGTTTACGTTATACAATGACAATCGATTCATCCAATGCTCTTCTGATTTTTAAGTTTGCCTGTGTTCTGCAATATGCCGATAATCATACAGCCAAAGTAGAACCTCGTTTTAAGCTTACTCTTTATGATGAGAAAGGAGATGAAATACCCGACTGTTCTAATTACGATGTGTATTCTTCAAATAGCTTTGTAGAGGGTTTTCATTCATATACTCCATCCGGCTCAGATGATCCGGTTAAATGGAGGGATTGGACAACCGTTGGAGCCAATCTTTTAAATTACTATGGACAAACAATAACCATTGAGTTTATAGCAACAGATTGCACAGGTAAGTATCATTATGGATATGCCTATTTTGTTGCAGCCTGCCAACCTTTTAATATAACTGTAAAATATTGTTCTGGTGATTCTATTGCTACTCTCACTGCTCCCGAAGGATTTGAATCGTATGACTGGAATAATAGCAGCGGT
>JAHEEB010000228.1 GCA_024640925.1 Bacteroidota bacterium
TCTTCCATTAACGATATAAAGAAAAACAAAATAAGAATGTTCGGAAGAAATATGATTACCCCTCCAACTCCGCCAATAATTCCATCAACAAATAAATCGTGCAGCGCACCTTCGGGCATAACAGAACTGATAAAATTGCTTAAATAGGCTACCCCAGCGTCAATCCAGTCCATTGGATAGCTTCCAATAGTAAATGTAGCCTGAAACATAAGCCACATAAAAAAGATAAATATTGGAAAGCCCCATATTTTATGAGTTAACAGATAATCAAAATCCCGTTTCTTTTCCTTTTTTTTAACAAAACATTCAACGCAAGTTTCGAGTAAAGCACCAGCAATAAATTCATATTTGGAATCTGTAATAATCGTTTCGGACTTTTCGCCGAATTCTTTTTCCAGCTTTACAATTTCTGCTCTGCTTCTATGAATGAGCGTTTGGTAATTGTCACATTCTTTTAGAAGATTGAATGTTGTTCTATCGTTCTCCAACAACTTAATAGAAAGGTAGCGTGTAGAAAAACGGTTGGAAATATCCATATTTTTTTTTATTTCAGCTTGTACATGGGCAATAGAATCTTCAATTGTATTTCCATAATTTATATGGATATGACGTACAACAGGATCTTTGTCTTCATATACTTCAATTATTTTGTTCATTAGTTCAACAATACCTTTTCCCTTTACAGCAACAGTAGGTATAATAGGGATGCCCAGCATCTTCCCCAAATCGGTATAATTTAATTTTATATGTTTTCTTTCCAATTCATCATACATGTTTAAAGCAATTACGACTTTAATATTCATGTCGATTAATTGAGTGGTAAGGAATAAATTTCTTTCAAGATTTGAAGCATCAACAACATTAATCACAACATCGGGCATCTTTTCTGTAATATGAGCACGCACAAACAATTCTTCGGGAGTATATTCTGTAATGGAATAAGTGCCCGGAAGATCCACTATTTTAAGGGTGTATTCATTTTGTTTTATTGTGGCTTCTTTTGCATCGACTGTTACACCACCATAATTACCAACTCTTTCGTGCGAACCAGAAGCATAATTATACAAAGTAGTTTTCCCACTATTTGGGTTTCCAACTAAAGCAACATTTATTTGTTTACCTTTTTCCTTTATAGAAATTTTTAATCGGTCTTCAATGAATGTACCTTCAAAAATTGGTGGTTCCGAAAGTTTAAAATTGGTGATCGATACAACTTCAATCATAGCAGCCTCGCTGCGCCTTAGCGAAATGTTGTATCCCATAATTTTGTATTCAACAGGGTCTTGTAAAGGTGCATTTTTAATTACCCTAACCATTTTACCTTTAACAAAGCCCATTTCAGTAATCCGTTTACGAAAAGCACCATGTCCCAAAACTTTAACTATTATTCCTGTCTCGCCATTTTGCAATTCTGAGAGGAAAAGATTTTTATTGTTTTCCATGAAATTATTTTTAAAAACTAATGCCAAATCGTAGGTTTCCTGTTAAACAGTTATTCAGTGTTTCTCCTGTGCCAGCTGGATTAATTATATATTGAATATCGGGTTGAATAAAGATGCTTTTTGAAAGCAAATACTGATAGCTTATTTCTACAGATGTTTCGCTTTTTAAATTGTTGTTGAATTGCTCATAAGCAAAAGCCGCTCCAATAACATCCTTACCCGTTTTGTTAAACATACCTGTAAAGTTGATCCCAATGCTAAGAAAAAAAACATTCATGCTCTCTTTGGAAGGACAGAAACCTATCTGTGTAAAGAACCCAACATTTCTATCTCCACTTATCCAAAGTTTTTGGTCGGCATGAGCATAGAAACCAACAATTTGAGTATTTAGTGAGTCGGGAATATCATTTTCTATAACATGATTGTATGAAAAGATACCCAACTTATAAACACCGGATAATTCTTTATATAAAGAATTGTATTGAAACTCAGAAATTCCAGTTATTCCATCATACCTGCTATAATGCCACTTAATATTGTATGGATTATCTTCAAAATCAGCAGGACTTCCGTCATATAGGGCATTGAGCCATATTATTTTTTCTGAAAAGTTCCATTTTACTGTTAATCCTAAATTTGTGAGCGGGTAAATCGGAGCTGGAATATTACCCGAAATAACAGGCATTATTCCGAAAGAGCTGTTAAGAAAAAGAGAGCCATGCTCTGTGTTGGAAAATTCAACATTTAAATCCTGCAAACCAACAGTTATTTCAAATTTTCCAAATACCTGTCTTAACCAAAGTTCCTGTATAAATGTGTGTTCTCCTGCCTCAATGTTCGAAGCTACCTGCATATCTCCAAGAAGTTCTGACGAAGGTGCAGAGCCATGGGTATTAGTTACATTAACATAAAACTGCCCCCCCTTCCACAACATAGCCTTTTCGAAATCGAACTCCAGCTTTATATTTGCAATGCCTAAATAACAAGAACCTGTTTTTATGCCACCCGACAAGTTATTAATGTTATCACCAACATAAGAAGCTTCAAATGTAAAAGCATCCATTTTGTTATTTAAAGTATCCTGAGCATTTATTGAGATTGGGAAATATGCTATTAAGGCATATTTAAAAAAAAAATTGTTCATCCTTTGTAATGTTTAATTATTGACATTACAAAAGTAGGGGTGTAATACAAGTCCTGAAATCCTTAAAAGTAATGAATATATGGGGTTATATCATTAAAAATAAGGAGGCTGAAAAATGGGATCTGTTTTATGAATCATTCATATCGATGTTACTGAAGATTTAAAATCATAAACGGGGCTTCATTTTAGCAATATTTAAAACCATTAATCCGAAAGATTTTCAATAGACACCAATTTTTGTACAACGGCATAAATGGTTAGACCTGAAATAGACTTTATACCGGTTTTTATTGAAATGTTTTTACGATGAGTAATTACTGTGTTTGTGCTTATATTCAGCCTGCTAGCAATCTCTTTATTTGCCATACCTTTAGCTAAAAGTTTTAGCACATCGATTTCCCGTTCACTTAAAATCTCTTGCGATGAAACCTGATCTTGTTGATTTTCATTTGAATTCAGTTTACTAAAAAAACTAAAAATCGCTTCATGCGAATCTGAAATTGATATTGTTCCATCGAATAAGGATAGTAGTTTCAGATCAAAATAAGAATATATTAGCCCAACCCATTTAATAGAACTGTATTGACATTTAATTTCGTTAAATGATTTGATATTATTGAAAATAAACAAGGGATTTACGATAACAATATCATATCTTTTTTTTATCAAAAGACGGTTAGCTTCCTCAAGTGAACCAGCTTGTGTTAGTTGGTATTTCTGACTAATTTTCATCAATATATTTGCCAATCCTTCGTAAATGATTGAAGAACTTTCTATGATAATGATATTTTTATATTTATTCAACTGATTATTATTTTCGTGATTCCATTTGTGCAACTAAAGGAATTAAAATAAAATCTTCAATTTTCGAATGGATGTTCAAGTCGTATTCAAGCTCAGAAAGAAGCAATAATAATTTGCGCCTTATTGACTGATCATTTTTTTGAGGGAGGTATTTAATTAATAAGTTTTTCAGGTCGTTCAGTTTTTCTTCTATATCGTTGTGGTGCTCTTTGTACTCAAGAACTGAGTATTTTGATTTTTTTTCATTCTGTGTTTTCGCCTTTATATGCTCATTCAATTCCAATATATAAGGAAAAACAACATTATTTTCATAATCAAAGTGTTCGATAACCTCATTAAAATATTTAATAAAAAACTTAGGTACTAAAGCCATTTCTTTGAAATTATTGAGTTCTGCCATTTGGTTAATGGTAATCAGAATATTCGGATAAATTTCTTCAGAATAATAGTTATGGCTCTTTTTTAAGTAATTGATAATCGCCTGAGTATCGTTGTATGACAAAGGTGTTTTTGGTATATATTGATGACCATTGTATAAGTTTGCAAAAATCAGGAAAAGTTCGCAATTCAAATGGTTCTCGTCGCAAATGATTTTAATCGATTTATCATGCAAAGGAAACCCTATATCAAAGTGTTCGAGCAATAGCAATAGGTATGGATTGATTGTAATACAATCAGACAGTTTTATATCAGAAGAAAGTTGAAAATTAACCGTTTGGTTCATATGTTATAAATTGTATGTAAAAATACCAATTTTTTGTTTTCATATTTTACATATGAACATTGTTCCTAAAACTAGGGAAAAGTGGTTCATCCTAAAACTTAATTAAAACAAAAACAATTTATGGATAAAAAAGTTTTTCTGAAACTTGACTTGCTTGAAAAAAAATTGTAATTTTATTAATTATTAAAGGAGAATTATTCTTATTTGAAAATTATTATTTATGAAAATTGAAGAAATTAGTAATAAACTAATTGAGAAAGGGCTTAGGGTAACACCTCAAAGAATGGCAATACTGGAAGCCATTATTAAATTAAATAATCATCCAACAGCCGAAAATATTATCGAATACATAAGAAAAAACCATCCACATATTTCTTTAGCTACGGTTTATAAAGTATTGGATGCATTAGTTGAAAACAGTTTAATTAAGAAAGTTAAGACTGAAAAAGATATCATGAGATATGATGCTTTAATGGAAAGCCACCACCATATATATTGCTCTGATTCTGATAGGATTGAGGATTATCAGGACAATGAACTGAATGAGTTGCTTAAAAAATATTTTGATAAAAAAGAAATCCCCAACTTCAAAATTGAAGATTTAAAACTTCATATAATTGGTAGATTCTTAAAAACAGGCAAGAAATGAACCTATTCAAAACATTACTGGTTTTTTTAGGCACGCTTTCTCTTTGTTTAGGAGTTATTGGAATTATTGTTCCAGGTTTACCCACCACACCGTTCTTATTACTTACTGCTGGATTGTATATAAAATGTTCACATAAACTATATCAAAAATTAGTAACCAATCGATTTGTAGGCCCCAGCATACTGGTATTTCAAACAAATAAAGGAATGACAAAAAAAGTCAAAATATACTCCATTTGTATTATGTGGATTATGATTATTTTTTCAACTTTTTTCTTAATTAGATCACCTATATTAAGAATAATTGTTTTGGTATCAGGATTTATAGGAACAATTATTATGGGAAAAGTTTTACCAACCATACATATTTCAAATAAGAACGAATTAATTAATATGCTATGAAAAAGAAAAAATTAACCAGCAGTTCGGGAGCTCCGGTTGCCGACAATCAGAACATAATGACAGCCGGGAAAAGAGGCCCAGCTTTGCTTCAAAGCATATGGTTTCTTGAAAAACTGGCTCATTTCGATAGAGAAGTAATTCCGGAAAGACGAATGCATGCCAAAGGATCCGGTGCTTTTGGTACTTTTACGGTAACACATGATATTACAAAATATACCAAGGCTAAAATTTTTTCAGAGATTGGTAAAAAAACAGAATGTTTTGTGCGTTTTTCAACCGTTGCCGGTGAGCGCGGTGCCGCTGATGCAGAACGCGACATTAGGGGGTTTGCAATGAAATTTTACACCGACGAGGGCAATTGGGATTTAGTCGGTAATAATACACCCGTCTTCTTTTTAAAAGACCCACTAAAATTTCCCGATTTGAACCATGCTGTAAAACGCGACCCAAAAACCAATTTGCGCAGTGCCAAAAACAATTGGGACTTTTGGACGAGTTTGCCAGAAGCTCTGCACCAGGTAACAATAACTATGAGCGAAAGAGGAATTCCGGCTTCCTATCGTCATATGCACGGTTTTGGAAGCCATGCTTTTAGTTTAATTAATAAAAATAATGAACGTATTTGGGTAAAGTTTCATTTAATAACACAACAAGGTATTAAAAATTTAACTGATCAGGAAGCTGAAACAGTTATTGGGAAATGCCGCGAAAGCCACCAACGCGATTTATTTGAAAGTATTGAAAAAGGTGATTTCCCGAAATGGACAATGAAAATTCAACTGATGACAGATGAACAGGCAAAAAAATGTAAATTCAATCCGTTTGATCTCACCAAAGTTTGGTCGCACAAAGAATACCCACTAATCGAGGTTGGTGTCATGGAATTAAACAAAAACCCTGAAAATTACTTTGCCGATGTAGAACAAGCAGCATTTAATCCTGCCAACATAGTTCCTGGAATTGGTTTTTCTCCTGATAAAATGTTACAGGGCCGTTTATTTTCATATGGCGATGCACAGCGCTATCGTTTGGGAGTTAACCACCATGAAATACCTGTTAACAAATCGCGTTGCCCGTTCCTAAATATGTTTCATCGCGATGGCCAGATGCGAACAGATGGAAATTATGGAGCAACCATAGGATACGAGCCGAATAGCTATGAAGAATGGCAGGAACAACCTGAATTTAAAGAACCTCCTCTTGAAATTGATGGAGCTGCTGATTACTGGAATCATCGCGATGATGATAATGATTATTATAGCCAGGCAGGAGATTTGTTCAGATTGATGAACAAAAACCAACAACAAGTGTTGTTTGAAAATACAGCACGTGCTATGGGCGATGCCCCAAAAGAAATAAAAATACGACATATCGGAAACTGTCTGAAAGCAGATAAAGCATATGGCGAAGGAGTTGCAGCTGCCCTAAATATTTCAATAAACGAAGTTAAATACTAATTTTTAAACATAATAAACTATGAAAATCAACAAAAAAGTAGAAGAGGTACTTAACAAACAAGTGAATGCGGAGTTTTGGTCTGCCTATTTATACCTTTCCATGTCGGCATGGTGCGAAAGCAAAGGCTTAAAAGGTTT
>JAHEEB010000229.1 GCA_024640925.1 Bacteroidota bacterium
AAAAGCCCAATCTGTCCGTTCTTCTTCCCGCTCAATGCCTGGATAGAATTTTTAATAATATTTATTATAACTTGTTCTATCAATTGTCCGTCAGCTGTGATTGAAATATTAGAAGGATCGATTTTGACAGATAATTGAATCTGAGAAGTCTTTAATTCCTCTTCCAACAAATTTTTTACATTGGAAATAATATCACTGATTTTGCAGATTGCAAAGTTGGGCTGAGGGATTTTTGTGAGGTTTCGGTATGTATTAACAAAATGGAGAAGCCCGTCACTCCTCTTTTGGATTGTTTGCAATGCCATGTTAAATTCTTCTATTTCTTCACTATTAAGAAAAACTTTTCCCTGATCATCGCGGATTAAATCGTTTGTGTTCTGCGACAAAGTAGTAGATAAACTTGAAATCGGAGCTATTGAGTTCATAATTTCGTGAGTCATAACCCTGATGAGTTTCTGCCAGGCTTCAGTTTCCTGTTCCTCCAATACATTTTGAATGTCCTTTATTGTTACAACGGTAATGAGTTTGTCCTTAATTTTAAAATTTGTCGCGTAGATTGTCAATTGTAATAAATCATCCTCATCTTGTACTTTAATGAGTTCGCTTTGTCCGGGTTTTATTTCGAAAAGTATTTTCACCAGTTCAGGACTGAGACTATCAAGTCCCTGAATGTTTCTAAGGCCGGAAACCTGAAATAGTTTTTTTGCAGCTTTGTTAATAAGTTCAATGGTTCCATCGGCCCTATATGCAATTACACTTACATCAATATTCTGCAATATCGTTTGCAAATAATAAAAGTGCTCTTCTTTTTCATTCTTTACTTTTTGAAAATCATTTATTACCTCATTAAATGCACGATTAAGTTCGTCGAATGAAGTGCCCAACCCTTCGAGATTCACTGTTCTGGTAAATTCTGAAAATCGAATTGATTCAAGAAAACCAGTGAGTTCTCTGTTTGTTTTATCAATAAATCGGATAAGAGAAAAAATCTGAAAAATGATAATAGCGCCTACTATTACCGGAGTGAAAATATAATTTGTTGAGAATGAATAATAAAATAAAAAAATAGATAGAGTAATTAGCAGTACTCTAAAAACAATCTTTATCCGAAAACTTTTAAAGTTCATATTTTTCCATCCTGCGATAAAGCGAGGTCCTTGTTAAACCGAGATCGTCGGCGGCTTTAGTAATATTACCCTGATGTTGTTTTAAAACTTTGGTAATAACTTTGCGCTCGATTTCATCAAGGTTATAAGTATCAAATTCTAGGTCAGATTGCTTTTTAAGTGGCTGTTTCAGAATAAAATCGTCTGCATCAAGAATATTTGTATCGCACATGATAATGGCGCGTTCAATAGCATGCTGCAATTCTCTTACATTTCCGGGCCACGAATACAAGGACATTTTCTTGTGTGCCTGAGCACTTATTTTATTAATTTTCTTTTTATACTTTTTAGTGTATAAAACAAGAAAATGGTTCGCCAGAATTTCTATATCACCAGTTCTTTCACGTAGGGGAGGCAGGTGTATCTCAACCGTATTAATACGATATAATAAATCCTGTCGGAACCTGCCCTGATCGACCATTTCGTATATATTGTTATTCGTAGCACAGATTAGACGTACATCAATATTAATTGATTTATTTGCTCCAACCCGCGTAACTTCGCGACGCTCAATGACAGTCAGTATTTTTGCCTGCAATGTCGGGGACAGGTTACCAATTTCATCAAGGAACAGGGTGCCGCCTGATGCAATTTCAAATCTTCCGGGTTTATCGGCCTTTGCATCGGTAAAGGAGCCCTTCATATGGCCAAAGAGTTCGCTTTCGAAAAGTGTTTCGGCAATCGATCCCAAATCAACACTCACGCACACATCATCCTTCCTCAAACTATTTCTGCATATGGCCCTCGCAACCAACTCTTTGCCGGTTCCATTTTCGCCAAGTATCAAGACATTGGCATCGGTCTGTGCAACTTTTTTTATAGTAGAGAAGACTTCCTTCATTTCCGGTGAATCGCCAATAAAGTCACGAAAAGGTTCATCGGCAATCTCAGATATTGCTCTCTGACTCGTGCGAAGCATAGTAGCCTCTTTTTTCGAACTTCGCAATTTTAACGCTGAAGAAATGGTGGCTAAAAGTTTTTCGTTCTGCCATGGTTTCAGAATAAAATCGGTAGCACCGGCTTTAAGAGATTTTACAGCCTTTTCTGTATCGCCATAAGCGGTAATAAATATAACAACTGCTTCCTTATCAAGTTCCAGTATTTTCGAGAGCCAGTCAAATCCCTCCTGTCCACTGCTTGCATCTTTAGTAAAATTCATATCGAGAAGGATGACATCATAATCCTCCACCTTCAACAAATCAATTACCCGGTTAGGTGTGGAGAGTGTCGTAATTTTCTCGACATGAGGTTTTAAGAGAAGCTTTAAAGCAAAAAGTATATCCTCATTATCGTCTATCGCCAGTATTTTACCTTTTAGTTCATCCATAGTTCATGGGGAGTAATATGATTGGATTTGCAATGTACGAATTCGTACTCTTTTTGTCACATATTCGAACAAAAAAATAAAACAAGGAAATAAGATATTGCAAATAATAGGTTGGTTGACAACTATATATAAGTTATTGGCATAATAAATGTTATCTTCAGGTTTTTTATAAGTGATATTTTATGATTCGGACGGAAAACCTTACGAAAATATTTAGAGCCGATGAGGTTGAGACAATTGCACTTAAAGATGTGAATATAGGCATTGAAGAAGGCGAATTTGTCGCAATTATGGGGCCTTCGGGTTGTGGTAAAACTACCTTGTTAAATATCCTTGGGCTACTGGATACACCAACAATAGGTGAATATCTTTACCGTGGCCGGAACGTTTCAAGATTAAACGATGCACAGCGTACAATAGAAAGAAAAGGCAAAATCGGATTTATTTTCCAAAGCTATAATCTGATTGAAGAGCTTACTGTATTCGAAAATGTAGAACTTCCGTTAATATATATGGGAATATCGCAATCGGAAAGAATGATGTGTGTTAATAATGTTTTAGAAAGACTAAGAGTAAGTCACAGGGCTAAAAGTTTCCCCAGACAATTATCTGGCGGACAACAACAAAGAGTTGCTATAGCCCGAGCAGTAGTTACACGTCCCGAATTAATACTTGCCGATGAGCCTACAGGAAACCTCGATTCAATAAACGGAGCTGAGGTGATAGAATTACTTACAGAATTAAACTCCGATGGAACAACCATTATAATGGTTACTCATTCGCCAACCGATGCTGATAAAGCAAACCGGATCATTCATTTGTTTGATGGTCATGTTTTATCAGAAAACTATAGAAAAGCAATATAAAAACTACATTTTGATTTATTTTACAGAAATAAAAGATCTCGTTACTATTACAATTAAACAAATCATATGACAAAATATCCGAAACTCCTTGTAGTCCTGGTGGGCAGCCTTATTTTTACATCAGTAAATGCGCAAAAGGCATGGTCGCTTAAAGATTGCATAGATTATGCCCATTCAAATAATATACAGATTAAGCGAGTGGAATTACAGGCAGATGTTGCCTCGAATAATTATCTGCAATCAAAAATGAATGTGTTTCCCAGTGTTAATGCCGGATTTGATCGAACTTATTATTTTGGCAGACACCTAAATGAGATTAGCAACGAAATTGAAGAAAATAATTCATATGGTGATTATTTGGGTGTAAGGGCAAATGTCAATCTGTTTTCAGGTCTTCAGAATTACAACCAGATTAAAAAGAGTGAATTTCAAATGTTGGCCAGTATTCAGGATGTTGAAAAGGAGAAAGTGGTAATGTCGATGAATATTGCTGATGCATATCTGAATATTCTTTTTAATAAAGAATTGCTCGATGTGAATAAAAGACAGATGGAGATTACCAGTTTGCAGGTCGAGCGAACTTTAAAACTCTTTGAAGCAGGTAGTACTGCTAAGGGGACACTTCTTGAAATTCAGGCTCAACTGGCAACAGAAAAGATGAATGTTGTAAATGCTCAGAACCAGCTCGATTTATCATATCTCAATCTGGTACAATTGTTAGATTTAGACTCACTTAAGGGGTTTGAAATTGTTGTCCCTGATTCTATTAGTCCTGAAAGCCTTCAAGCCATTCCCTCAGTAGCAGACATATACAATGAATCACTAAATTACTTACCCCAAATAAAAAGTGCTGAGTACCAGTTAAAGAGCTCGAATAAAGAACTAAATATTCAAAAAGGAAAACTTAGTCCGGTAGTATATGCTAGTGCTTCAATAGGTTCATCCTATTCATCAACACTTGAAGATAATTTAGCCCAGGATTATAGCGAGCAAATGGAGCTTTATTATAATAAAACTATTGGGGTGGGTGTTACTATTCCTATTTTCAACAAATGGCAGGTAAAAACTGGTATCGATAACGCTAAAATTCAGGTGCTTGATGCTCAATATAATCTGGATCAGGTTAAACTGCAACTCTACAAGGAAATTCAGCAGTCATATAATGATGCCATTTCTGCCAGGGAAAAACACAATGCAGCTCTAGAAACAGTTAATTCATACAAAGAAGCATTTGTATATACTGATCAGAAATTTACTGTGGGTATTGTAAACTCCGTAGAATATAGTGTAGCCAAAAATAATTATATCAAAGCTGAATCAGATTTACTCAAAGCGAAATACGAGTATGTATTTTCAGTAAAAATACTCGAGTTCTATAGAGGAACTCCAATGGACATCTAAAAAGGTAAAAGTTAGTTAAATGATTAGCCTGTAGATACTATTTACAGGCTTTTTTCTAGTGCCAGGTAAGGCGCCTGCTGGAAAGTTGAATGAAACTGGCCTGTTTTCTTAAATCCTAAGTCGTCAGAAAATCTGCCTGAGGCTTCCATGCCACTGTATAAATCCATTCGTATCGCTTTATATCCACGTTCCCGGGCATATTGTTCAGCATAACCAACCAGCTTTTTGGCAATTCCATGCCCCTGCCAGTTAGGATGAACAGCCAGGTATTTAATATATAAAACTTTATCAGCTGTAACTTGCCAGTCAATTTTTTTATATTCTTCCGGTTCCTCTTCATTTAAAATAACCATACCTTTAGCAATTCCTAATTCTTTGTATAGAAACAACGACCCTGTTTCAATTGCTTTTGTCATAATTTCTGATCCTGGAAAAGAATTGTTCCAATGATTAAACCCTTTTTCATTCATATCAGAAACACATTCCTTTAGCAGATATAAAACCTCGACAAGATCATTTTGAACTGCCTGTACAATTTTCATTTGAATGCTATTAACATGTTTTCTACAAAACTATAATAAATATAATAAATCTTTTTAATTTTTTAAGAGGTTAATTATCAATATCGCTTTTTTTATAAACTAAATGCTGAAACTTCCCGTTTTATTTTTTTACGAGAAAGGATTAATTATTTTAGCGACAAATTATGAGAATGAGTTTTTTTCTAAGGTTTTTTTGCTTTGTGTCTGTTATTATTATTGGCTTTTCTGCCTGTAATAAAGACGAATTGCTCACATCTGCTAATGCCAGACTGGACTTTTCGACCGATACAATTACCTTCGACACCATATTTACTACTCAAGGTTCTGTAACTAAAATCTTCAAGATTTATAACCGGCATGATCAAAAAATGATTATTAGTAGTGTATATTTGAAGGGTGGTGAATCATCTTCTTATTCTGTAAATATCGATGGTGTATCGGCAAAAACCTTTAAAGATATCGAGATTCCGGCCAAGGACAGTTTGTTTGTTTTCATTCAGGTGACACTTGATCCGGTCAACAGCAACCTTCCTGTTATTGTAGAAGATGCTGTTGTTTTCAATTCAAATGGAAATACGGATGAGATTATACTGGAAGCATGCGGACAGGATGTTCATTTATATAAAGGAAAATATATTGAGTCGGAAACATGGACGAACGATAAACCTTATCTTATATTAGATGGAGTAGTTGTAGATTCTGGATTTGTTCTAACAATTGAGGAAGGCACCAGAATTTATTTTCACAGCAATGCCAGTCTGTTAGTTTATGGTAAAATTATAGTAAAAGGCACCCATGAAAATCCTGTTGTTTTTGAAGGTGACAGGTTTGACAGAGGTTTTGATCGGTCCGCCGGTCGATGGGGAACCATTTTTATTGATACAGAAAGCAGGGATAATGTTATTGAAAATGCAATTATTAAAAATGCCAAGGCTGGGTTTCAAGTAGGTTATCCAGATGAGGAAATGAAAATGCCTTCGTTGAAATTAGTGAATGTTTTTATACAAAATAGCTCATTCTCAAGCATTATTGGCTATGGTGCCGAAATTGAAGCCTATAACTGTATTTTTGCCGACGCAAAATATCATGGAATTGCCTTATTGCTTGGGGGTAAATACAATTTCTATCATTGCACTATCTCAAATATTGGGGCATTCTATGTTATAGTATCAGATGATGAAACCTATCAAAGAGATGGCGATGGATATGGTGTTGCTCTCACAAATTATTATTATCCGTATAACACATTCGATAAGAATTATATTTATTGCGAGAAGACATTAAACAACGATTTGGTTGAGGCCAATTTTTACAATTCAATTATATATGGTTTGAAAAAAACAGAACTTTTCAGCTATGATAATGGTAAAGCGGGGTATAATTATTTCTTCGATCATTGTCTACTTACGCAACCGGAAGACTCCCTAAAAAAATACTCATCGCATTTTAATGAAATA
>JAHEEB010000965.1 GCA_024640925.1 Bacteroidota bacterium
TTCCTCTTCTTCCATCTGTTCATACGTTTCGGCACTGTCAACAATAAATAACTGAAAAGGTTGATTTACCTGAGGGGCAGCAAGACCACACCCTCTAGCAGGATACAAAGTTTCCCACATATTATCAATCAGCGACTGAAGTTCGTTATTGTTTTGTTGTATCTCTTTGCATTTTTGTCTAAGAATGCTGTGTCCGTAAGAAATTATTGGTAAAATCATTTTAAGGTATTCTATAAATTGAGTGCAAAAATATTCAAAAACTGAAAAGTTCTTATTAATTGATTCATTTAACCCCGGAAAATCTCTGAAATTTATTTTGTCTTTAACATGGAATTCTTAGCTCCATCTTACTTATGCAAAACAACAATTACAGGAATTTTTATCAGGTATTTAGTCACCTCATAAGATATGTTCCGTCATTCTGAAACTTTCTGTAGGAAAGTGCGTATAAAAAGAACCTATCGTTAGGAATTCGTTAATAATAATTTTAAAAAAGAAGAAAAGAATAAATTATTAAGAAATTAACCTTACCTTAGCCAAAATTTCAGATTTGAGAAATTGCGCTTTAATTGACTAATACTTTCCTTAATTAGTTTGTCACTGCTCTCCTTTTTAAATCTTCTCATAAAATTTAAACATAAATGCTTTTGCATGGGGTTATTATTGATAGAAAAGACAAACAAATTAGTATGCTTAAAGCATTTTAAAGTTCACTCCCGTCGATTTTGGCAATTTCCTGACATTAAAGGCCATTTGTTATAAAAGAATAATAGTACAGTAACACGGTACTATTCTGGTTCCACGGTACGAATAGAAACAATGGTTATAATATAAAAACTTTTGATTCCTCCGAAACAGATAAAATAAACAGTTAGAACAGCTTTTAAATAAGCATTATTTATAATTAAAAACAAGATTTAAAATGAACATTTTTGTAGGAAACCTTGACTTCAAGGTAAATGAGTACGATTTGAAAGAGATTTTCGAAGAATACGGAGCGGTAACATCTGCTAAAATTATTACTGATAAATTCACAAATAGAAGTAAAGGGTTTGCTTTTATTGTTATGGATGATCAATCTGAAGCTACAAAAGCAATTAACGAATTGAATGGTGCAAGCCTTGGAAATCGTGAAATTGTTGTAAATGAAGCTAAACCAAAACGTGAAAATTATTAATTAACACAAAGAAACATTTAGAAAATGGCAAATGGAAAAGTAAAATGGTACAATGACACCAAAGGATTTGGTTTTATTGAATCTGAAAACGGTGAAGATATATTCGTACATAGAACTGGCTTATATAGTTCGTATGCTGGATTGATCGCAGAAGAGACCGTCACTTTTGATGTAAAAAAAGGTGAAAAAGGATTAGTAGCTTTCAATGTTAAATCAACAAAATAATTAATTTGAAATCATTACATATTGGGGACATTTTTGTCCCCATTCCTATTATCCAGGGTGGAATGGGCGTTGGTATTTCGCTTTCAGGCCTGGCTTCTGCTGTAGCAAATATGGGAGGGGTTGGAGTTATATCCACTGTCGGAATAGGATTAATTGGTAATAAACCCTACCATAGTTTCAAAAAAGCAAATATCGACGCTTTGCGAACTGAAATCAGAAAGGCCCGAGAACTTACCAAAGGCATATTGGGTGTAAATATCATGGGGGTTTTAACCAACTTCTCTGATATGGTAAAAACTTCTATTGAAGAAGGTATTGACATAATATTTTCGGGTGCAGGACTACCTCTGGACCTACCAAAATATTTAAACAACGGAATTAAAACCAAATTGGTCCCTATTGTCTCTTCTTCCAGGGCTGCATCTATCATATGCAAAAAATGGAAAAATAATTTCGATTATCTACCCGATGCTTTTGTTGTTGAAGGTCCAAAAGCAGGAGGGCATCTTGGTTTTAAACCAGATGAACTTGAAAGTGACAGCAATAATCTATCGAATATACTTGGCGATGTTTTACAAGTGAGTAAAGAAATGCAGGCGACTTACGGTAAGAATATACCGGTTATCGCTGCAGGTGGTATTTATTCTGGCAGCGATATGTTCGAAATCATGGATCAGGGTGCCTCTGCAGTGCAGTTGGGCACAAGGTTTGTTGCCACTTACGAATGCGATGCTTCAGATGAATTTAAAGAAACATATGTCCAGTCGGATCTAAGCGATATTAAAATCATAAAAAGTCCGGTTGGTTTGCCTGGAAGGACTATATTCAATAATTTTTTAAGCGAAGCCGAAAAAGGAAATAGAAAACCTTTAGGGTGCAAACATAATTGTATCAGCACATGTAACCCGAAAACGACCATGTATTGTATAGCTGAAGCTTTAGTGCAGGCTTATTCGGGAAATATGGAAAAAGGATTTGCTTTTGCAGGTGCAAATGCATACTTGGTTGATAAAATAACATCTGTTGCAGAGGTATTCAGAATGCTTAAAGAAGAATATCTGGCAGCAAGAATTCAAGCAAATCTAATTTAAGAATTATTATGCG
>JAHEEB010000230.1:0-6307 GCA_024640925.1 Bacteroidota bacterium
GGCCTACGGAAAGGGCATTTTTAGCTTCAGGGTTATATTTTAGAATATCCTCTTCGGAAACATTGTATTTTTTTGTAAGATAATAGAGGGTTTGCTGAGGTTCTATGGTGTGATAAATAAAATCGCTTTCAATTTTAGTATGCCTGGATTTTCTTTTATTTTCAGGTTCCTGGCTGGAAGTGGCTGAAATATCCGGAATTCTCAAAGTCATACCAGGTTTAATAATTTCCAGATTGGTTTCCGGATTTGCTGCAGCAATTTCTTCCTTACTTACACCATAAGCTTTTCCAATTGAATAAATGGTTTGGTTTTGCTGAACTGTATGGATAAAATATACCTTATTTTGATAGATTATCTTTTGTTCAGATTTGACCACTGGTGCTACCTGAAATTGTCCATAACTATACAAACTTGTTAAAGATGCCAATAATATTAAGATAGGGAAATACCTCTTCATTTTTTATCCGTTAAACTATTCTAAAATACGTTTGAAAAACACTCTTAATTGGACTTTAAGAAATTAAGCACATTCGTTTCGATTCGTTTTTCAAGATCAGTCGCATCTGCCTTTTGAAACTCTTCACCAGTAATATTCTCAAAAAGTTCGATATACCGTTCGCTTACTTTTTCAACAAAGTCATCAGTCATTGTAGGTACATTTTGTCCTTCTTTACCTTGGAAGCCGTTACTTATAAGCCATTCGCGAACAAATTCTTTCGAAAGCTGTTTTTGTGGCTCGCCATGGTTAAATCTTTCTTCATAGCCTCCTTTGTAAAAGAAACGAGATGAATCGGGTGTATGGATTTCATCAATCAGGTAGATTTTTCCATCTTTTTTACCGAATTCGTATTTTGTATCAACTAAAATCAACCCTCTTCGGGCAGCTATTTCTGTACCTCTCTCAAAAAGCTTATGGGTCAAATCTTCAATCATCAGGTAATCAGCTTCGTCTACTATACCCTTTGAAATGATTTCTTCTTTGGAAATATCCTCGTCATGTCCTTCCGAAGCTTTTGTCGTAGGGGTTATAATGGGGCGTTCAAATCGCTGATGTTCGCGCATTCCTTCAGGCATAGTAACACCACAAAGAGTTCTTTTTCCACTTTGGTATTCGCGCCATGCATGTCCTGAAAGGTATCCACGAATGACCATTTCCACTTTAAAAGGAACTGCAAAATGTCCTATGGTTACCATAGGATCAGGAGTTGCAATTTTCCAATTTGGCACTATATCTTTTGTTGCATCCAGAAAACCAGCTGCTATCTGATTTAAAACCTGTCCTTTATAGGGAATTCCTTTTGGTAAAACAACATCAAAAGCAGAGATTCGATCCGATACTATCATTACCAGGTACTTGTCATTAATGTTATAAACATCGCGAACTTTACCAACATAAACACCCTTTTGTCCGGGAAAGTTAAATTTAGTCTTGGTTAATGCTTTCATGAGTATATTTATTTTTTGTTTTCTTCAATGTTTTCAGCCTTTGCGTAAGCTTCAATAATTTTCTTCACAAGGTTGTGGCGAACTACATCCCTGACATCGAATTGTATAATGCCAATACCTTTTATTCCATCCAGCAAATGAATAGCCCTGATTAATCCAGAAGTGTTTTTTCTGGGCAAATCAATCTGAGTGGTGTCTCCGGTTATAATAAATTTAGCATTTTTACCCATTCTGGTCAGGAACATTTTCATCTGATTTATTGTAGTATTTTGCCCTTCATCAAGAATAACAAAGGCATTGTCCAAGGTTCGCCCACGCATAAAGGCAAGAGGAGCAATTTCTATGGTTCCATCTTCCAGAAAATCTATAAGTTTCTTTGCTGGAATCATATCGCGTAGGGCATCGTACAAAGGCTGAAGGTAAGGATCCAGTTTTTCTTTTAAATCACCTGGCAAAAATCCCAGGTTTTCACCGGCTTCAACAGCAGGCCGGGTCAGAATTATCCGTTTAACCTCTTTGTTACGAAGTGCTCTTACAGCAAGGGCAATAGCAGTATATGTTTTTCCTGTACCAGCTGGTCCTAAGGCAAACAAAATATCATTATTGTTGTATTCCTTTACCAGTAATTCCTGATTAATGGATTGAGCTTTTATTACTTTTCCATGGTTTCCAAAAAGTAATATATTGTTATCTGTTTGACTTTCACTAATCCAGGGAGTTTCGGTTGTAGAGAAAAGTTCTTCAATATCCGAAATAGTAATCTTATTGTATTTGTGGAAATATGAGATTAGTAAGTTAATTCTTTCTTCAAAAGAATTAATTTCCTTTTCATCGCCAATGGTAATAATTTCATGACCTCTGGCTACAATTTTCAGCTTTGGAAAAAACGTCTTGATTTTGTCAATCAGTACATTATTAGCCCCGTATAAGTGAAGAGGATCTATACCCTCTAAATATATCGACTTTTCTATCATAAAAAATTTAACAAGAATGTTTACTTTTGGGCTCTACAAAGTAAATCTATTTTTTTAAGATATTCAATTTATAATGTACAGGTACTTTTAGTTTCATGGCTGTAATAACTCTTACAAGCGACTGGAGGAACAGCGATTATTATATCGGCTCTGTTAAGGGCAAGATCCTAAAACGCGATCAGGCTGTGAATATTATTGATATTAGTCATCAGGTTACAGCATATAATAGTATGCAGGCATCTTTTGTTGTTAAAAATTGTTACAAGGAATATCCTGATGGTACTATTCATATTCTTGCTGTAAATTCCATATTGAGTTCAAAACGTTCTCTTCTAATTATTGAAAAGGATAATCAATATTTTATTTGTTCCGATTCCGGATTTCCGGATTTACTTTTTCCCGAAGAGGAAAAGAAAGTTTATTGTATTAGAATTAAAAATTCTGAAATCAATACATTTTCAAGTTTTGATATTTTTATCGATACCGCATTTAAGATTATTGAGAATCATACCATATCTGATTTTGCTGAACCATTCTCAGATTATGTTCACCAGAAACCTTTGTTACCTACTATTGATAATAATCTGATTAATGGAAGTGTAATTTATATCGACTCATATTACAATGCTATAACCAATATCAACCGGGAAACTTTCGATAGAGTGGGCAAGGGCAAGGCTTTCGAAATATTTGTTCAGAGCAACCATTATATTATCGACAGAATAAGCAAATCATACAGCGATGTAATAACCGGAGAACTTGTAGCAGTATTTAATTATTCGGGATTACTCGAAATAGCTGTTGCCAACGGTCCGGTTGCTGAATTGTTAAACCTCAGGGTGAATTCGGCAATACGTATAAAATTTTCAAATAAAAAAGACGAAAATAAATTACAATTAACCGGCGAATAATGAATAGTAAGGCTGAATCACTCAAATCGTTCGAACGACTGCTTCATATAATGGATGAACTCAGGGTGAAATGTCCATGGGATAGGGAACAGACTTTTGAAAGTCTCAGAAACAATACCATCGAAGAAACCTATGAGCTTGTGGATGCAATTCTTAAAGGCGATATAATTGAAATAAAAAAGGAGCTTGGTGATGTTTTGCTTCACATCGTTTTTTACTCAAAAATTGCTTCTGAAACCAAACATTTTGATATTAAGGATGTAATTGATGGTATTTGCGAAAAGCTTATATTCAGGCATCCGCATGTGTTTGGTGATGTTGATGTGAATAATAATCCAGAAAAAGTAAAGGAAAACTGGGAAGAACTTAAACAAAAAGAGGGTAATAAATCTGTTCTTGGTGGTGTACCTGGTTCTTTACCAGCTTTAATTAAGGCAAACCGAATCCAGGAAAAAGTTCGTGCAGTTGGATTTGATTGGGATATTCGGGAACAAGTCTGGGAAAAAGTGAATGAGGAACTTGAAGAGCTTAAATTTGAGATCCGTCAAAACGATAATGAAAAGATGGAAAAAGAATTTGGCGATTTATTGTTTTCTATGGTGAATGCAGCAAGACTTTATGGCATTGATCCCGAAACTGCACTCGAACGAACAAATCTGAAATTTATAAAACGGTTTAAATATCTTGAGGAACGTACAATAAAACAAGGTCGTTCATTAAAATCCATGAACCTGGATCAGATGAACGAAATTTGGGAAGAAGCAAAACAATATGACTAAAATACCTAAATGATTATACTTTTTTTTCGCTAGACGTGATAAACGATGAGACCTTTAAATTAATTAAAACTAAATACATGAAAATATTAAACCTTACAGCATTAATTCTTATTCTTAGTTCAGCTGCAATAAAGGCCCAGATTATAAAATCGAAACTCGATATTGTTGGAGGATTAAGTGCCAGGGAATATTTGCACCTGGGGTTAAGGTATCAATATACCGATATAACTCAGTTAGGAGTTTATGTAGGTAGCGATTTGGAATTACGGGGCGACGAAAAAATAAATACATATTGTGTAGACAATCAGGTACATTTCGGTAAACTTTCTTTTCATAACAACCGTCCTGTATGGTATGCGAGACAGGGATTTACTTATTCAATTAATAACCTTGGCGATCAGGAAACAAGAAAATATTCTTATATCGATTTATCATTAGGTAGGGAATTTGCTTTATCGAACAGACTTGGTGTTAATATTGACCTGGGTATGGTAATTCAGTTTCGTGAATATCGCGATGTAAAACCTCCAAAAGGTCCGCTTGAAACTCCGCTAAGAACAGATAAATTTATATATCCTCTGGCAAGAATACAGCTATATTATTCCTTTTAGGCAAGCTAAATACGTAACTTTTAACATTTTTTAAAATTTTTAGTACGGTTTTTGTTGTATTTTCGGAGCAACAATTAATTGGAATGTTATGAGCATCTTAAAAAAAGCAATTTGGATTCTACCTCTTTTAGCATTTTTTTCTTTTTCTGGTCCTAATGCGGCCATTGAATGGAAATTTACCGATTATAATTTCGGCAAGATAAAAAAGAACAAACCAGTTACAGTTGAGTTTGAGTTCAAAAATCCAGGTATGATTCCACTTATTATCGAAAACGTAGAATCATCTTGTGGTTGCACAGTTCCCGATTATCCAAAACAACCAATTATGTCAGGAGCTTCCGGAAAAATTACCGTAACCTTTGATGCAAAAACAACCGGGTACTTCAGCAAGACTATCACTGTTAAGTCCAATACCGACGATGGAGTGTCTTATCTTTATATAAAAGGAGAAGTAATCTGATAAAGTATTGATTCGAAAAAGGATGAACTAAGTTTATGAAATCAATTATTATTTCTTCACTCCCTTTCCCTTAAAGAAAGTATAGCAAAATACTCCATCCTCTCCGGCAGTTCGATAAAGGTCACTAATACCTTTATTGAATTCATTTTCACTCATTAATCCTTCGTATATAGCTTGTTCTTTCACGCCTTCGATCATGGCAGTAAATGTGTTTTTCGTAAATCCTTCGACAAAAAATGGTTTGCTGGAATCGACATAAACCATTCGTGGTGAAACATGAATATCAGAGAAACCAGACTTATGTAATAAAGGATAAATTTCCCGGCCAATATTTGAATTACCCCCGTTTTTTTTCTGAAGTTTTACCTGGCAGTTTATTGCTTGTTTAGCAAATTCACTATCCGGATAGAAATATGCAGACCCATGATCTCCTTCAATTACCATTATTTGTCCTCCGGGTTTAAGCACTCTTATTAGCTCTTTCAGAGCCGAAAGGGGTGAAGATAAGTGTTCGAGAACAAAGCAAACAATTACAGCATCAAAAAGGTTGTCTTCAAAAGGCAGGTTAAATATATCCGCGCATTTGAAATCAACATTTTTAAGTCCGAGTTTTCTGGCTTGATGAATAGATTTCTCCGATATATCAACAGAAATGAATTGGGTTTGTGGGTTGATGCGTGAAATTATTCCCGATTGGGCACCAACACCGCAACCAGCTTCCAGTACTACCATATTTGGAGCAAATATAGAATCGTGGTGAATGAGTTGTTCCAGTGTCTCTGCCTGGTCGTTTAATCGTTGGCCTTCGCGTAGAGAATAGCCATGTACATAAGTTTCAGGATGCATTGGTGATTTTTTTAATACAGCTTACGAAATTAATAAGAGTTTGATGCAAGTTTAATTTTTTAACATACTTTAATATTCCATACTCCGAATGTTAACTTTCAAATCTCCGAAGGAAAATAGGAATCTACTGTTTTGTCTATTTCATCAAGCCATGCTTTTCGTAGCTCTGGTGTGGTTACAAGTATTCTATACATCTTTCTATAGAAGTTACCAACCCCGCACAAATCGAATATGCAATTCTTCCATATTGCTTCAAGAGGATCTTTAAAAATTTCTTCCT
>JAHEEB010000230.1:6317-6756 GCA_024640925.1 Bacteroidota bacterium
GCTGCTTTGGCTTTAAGTAGTCCAACCGGCACACCTTCACCTAAATCGTTGCCAACGAATTCGTAGGTTAACCCAGGGCGTAACACCCTATCAATCCATCCTTTCAGAATGGCTGGTGGTTGTCCCCACCAATTCGGATGAATAATAATTATACCATCTGCTGTAATAAGATCATCACAGTGTTTTTTGATCTCCTTTGTAATTTCACCCGATTTTGGTATTTCTTCACAGGTTAAAATGGGATCAAATCCTTCGGAGTATAAATCGTGTTCAATAGCAGTATGTCCATTTCTTTTTATCCGCTCAATCGATTTATAAAAAATTGCATGATTAAAACTGTCTTTATTTGGGTGTGCTACAATTATCAATATTTTCATAATTGGATTTGAGTTATTATTATACGAGTTTAAAACAAAAAATAAATACTTCTGGTATTTGG
>JAHEEB010000966.1 GCA_024640925.1 Bacteroidota bacterium
GATGTTACATCAGGGTCTCCCGAATCTTCTCCTATACCGGCTCCCGGGAAACAATGCTTGATAATTATAAGTTCATTCCGCGCTGCAAAGTAGTCAACACAGGCAATGTTTAAGGTATCGTTATTGCACGATCCACCGACCCATAATTTCCAAAAGTCGTAAGGGTAATTTTCCCAACCCCAGGGAGTGTTCGGATAAGAATATTCATCGGCAAAATAGTTTGTGATGTTCCCGGAATTGAAATTTGTAATCCAGTCTTCAACTCCTCCGCCCCATACACCTCCGCCGGTGGAGTGATGCAGGAAGATAGCTCTGTCGCTCTGCGCATTTACGAGAAAAAATGCGAGGATCATTGAAATGGAAAGAATAAGTTTTTTCATTAGTTTTTGTTTTAGTGGGTTGAATAGTAAAAAAGAATTAAAGTATCTGTTTTAAAGTTAGTTTTCAACTGTTTACGAGATGAGAAAAGTAAAAGTTACAAACCAGGCAAGTGACTAAAGTTAATCGGGTCGAGCTTGCAGCTTGTGCCACCATTAAAAAATATTTATGTAATAAGTAGTAAATATAAATTCAAAAACACAAAAGGTTTGTACTTTATATGTTTTGCAACGGAATATTTTCTGAGTTACGATCTAATTTAAATTCGGTATTAAAAAACGAAAAGAACCATTCTTAATGGTAAATCATAAACTTTTTATTCTTTGAAGTAAAACCTTTTAATAATCTCATAAATACCCTTAACAAGTTCTTCACGTGCTTCCATGCTGGTCCATGCAATATGCGGTGTTAAAACTATTTTCTCCTTATTTGCTAATGCTAAAAGCGGATTTTCCGGATTTATTGGCTCTGTTTCGAAAACATCGATACCTGCAGCTGAAATTATATTATTGGTTAATGCATAAGCCAGGTCTTGTTCATTAATTATTTTTCCTCGGCCTGTATTTAAAAGTATAGCTGTAGGTTTCATTAATCTAAGCCTCTCAAGGTTAATGAGATTACTGGTGTTTGAATTTAAAGGGCAGTGTATGGAAACAATGTCGGAAGAGGTTAGCAAATCAGGCAAAGATAGGTGAGGGTAGGGGTTATTTAAATTTACGCCCGATGTGCTATGGTAAACTACATTTGCCCCAAAGGCCGAAGCTATAACGGCAACCTTTTTACCAATAGTGCCTAATCCAATAATACCAAACCGCTTTCCTTTTATCTCCCAAAACGGGCGTTCATGGCATGTAAAACTTGAACTTTTTGAATAGTTGCCCGATTTCACATAAGTGTCGTAATAATATGTTTTATTCAGTAAATGAAATAGCATGGAAAAGGTATGCTGTGCAACACTGTCTGTCGAATAACCCGATACATTCATTACCTCAATGCCTTTTTGACGGGCATATTCCAGGTCAATATTGTTCATGCCTGTTGCAGCAATGCAAATAAGTTTCAGACATGGACAAACATCCATAATTTGCCTGTCTATCCGGACCTTGTTTGTTATTACTACCTGGTTATCGCCAATGTGTTCAATGGTTTCTTCGGGTTTCGTAGAATTGTATGAAGTATACCGGCCAAACGATTCAACCAGGCTTATATTTTTTGTACTGCCTATGGTTTCGGCATCGAGAAATACAATAGAAGGGTGGGTGAGGGGTTTCATTGTATCAGAATTCATTTTTGTATTAAAAAGCTTTAGTTCCAATTCTCAGGAATTATAAGAATAGCAAACTACAATACCTGATTTATAGTTGGATTCTGGAGGAGTAATTTCAGTATCTTTTCAAATATTTAGAAGATAGTGAATTGTTTTTAGAATGCCTTTTGACGATTGCGTTTTTTTAATCTTAACTCAGCTAATTGATTTTTAATATATTCCTTTTCTTGTTCAAAAGTCATGTCCATTATTTCAATGCTGAATTTATCTCGTATCTCACGCATCTTCTGTATTAATTCAGTCTTTTTAGTTATCGTTTTCATAATCAAATATTTCTTTTGGTGTTCTAATTTCAGTCATCTGATAACCTTCTCTGAGATTTACCGAGTTGTATCCTCTTATTTTCTCTAAGTTTACGATATGTTTAAAATTCCAACTTCTTCAGGTATTGCTTCAAAAAAATCCTGAATATATTCGGGTGCTCTATATAACTCCAATTCTATTATTTCAGAAACAATTATTCTAATTTTTTTTCTTAGGATTTTTTCAAAAAAGGGTTTGGTTTCCATCTCAAACTCTTTATCAAAGTATCCTCCAAAAACAGATGTATCTATGTAAACTCGTTTTATCATAATAACAAATTTACATAATTTTCAGTTAAGAACTAAATACCTTCACTTTATTGAATAGCTTATATTCATTGCATCAGAAATCATTTTTGTACCGATAAATTGCAAAGGTTTACCTTGGTGGATCTTTGAGCCTTAGTGCCATTGGTGCGCCTTTGCTTTTGCCACCAGGTCTCAAAGACTCTAAGAAACACAAAGAAGGTTTTTCTTCGTGAATTCTTTGTGGCTTAC
>JAHEEB010000231.1 GCA_024640925.1 Bacteroidota bacterium
AAAGAATCTGCTTTAGAATCGATTGTAATCGATAATTTAAAAATTGGATCAGGAATATACCTGATTCGTATTTCCACTAAAAAAGCTATCTATACAGCCAAATTCAGGAATTATTAGATTAGATAGAAGATCAGCAAAAAAGACTTGTGCAATGTTATGAATTACACAAGTCTTTTTTTTTGAACCCGGATTAACCCACATGGCCTAGACAATATTCATAATTTTTTTAGCTTTTATTATGCAAGTATATGTTAGTTTGTTTCAAGTAATCTCAAATATAAAACACTGCGCTTTAGAGATAAGGTATTTCTTTGAAGAAGTGAACCCTGCCAGTTGATAAATAAAGAAAGCGTGATCCCATATATTTGGGACCTACGCTTTTATATTTATTTATTAATAATCGTTATCGTCTCTGAGTTTCCTTGTTTATCGATATACCTGAATATTAATGTTTTTTCAGCATATTTTGTCAGATCAATTGCAATGGTAAACTCATTTTTATCGAATTTTTCCAATATTTTACCCGATAAATTATAAATCTCAATTATTGCAGGAACTTCTGTATAACAATATATTATTCCATTTGCCGGATTTGGAAATACTTTAAATTCATCGGTTATACTGTTTTGAATATAAGTGTTAATGCTCCATATTGAATATAATGAATAATTACTTTCATTTCCCATTATATAAGAGTCTTCATCGGCATATTCAACATTGCCATCTGCAGTTGCACTCCAGCCGGTAAAAGTATATCCTTCACGAATAAACATATTTGGTAATAAATTTACAGTTTCGTTTGTATTAATATACATATCGAACATCGAACCGCTACCACCATTGCTGTAAAAATGTAATGTATTGGTATTAGGTTCAAATACTGCATTTATAATTGTATCACTAATTATGTTAGTTGTTATAAGTGACAAAGAATTGGTAAGACTATCGCCCGAAACAGTTTCCCACTCTTTAAAGTGATACCCGGGTGAAGGCACAGCTGCTACCTGTGAAGCATTATTGCCATGTTCGACTGTTTGATTTATTACACCAGTAAGAGTCCCTCCCTCACTATTATTGAAAACCACACTATATTGTTTTAAAGCAAATATGGCCCTTAACGTTGTATCGGTAATAACATGTTCTACAGTCAGATCAGGAATATTCGAGATGCTGTCGTTATGTAAAGTTTCCCATTTCACAAACCTGTATCCGGTATCGGGTAATGCTATAACAGTAGAAGCATTGTAGTTATAAAGTACTTTCTGACTGACATTGCCTGAAATTTCACCTCCGGAATCCGATATAAACCTTACATCGTAAAGATTAGTCCATACTGCATAAAGTGTTTTATGGCTTTCGGGTCCCATTTTATATTCGCTTGCATCGGCATATTTTGCTGAACCGTTAGCAGAATCGGCCCAGCCCAGAAATTTATATTCAGGCCTTATAAAGATATTTTCGGGCAAATGAAATACCGAGTCTGTAGCAATGTTAAGATCCTCCATGATACCCGAACCTCCATTGGCATCAAACGAAAATAAATTAATATTGGCTGTAAGTACTGATGTATATCTTAAATTTAAATCTTTTGCTGTATCACCTGCATTATATGTTAGCAGTTTATTATCAATCCAGCCATGGAATGTATATCCTGGGATTTCGGTACAGGGCAGGATAAAATATGAAATGGTATTCAGATATGTAAATGCCCCAATATCCACAAAACTCAACTGACACGTATCAGGTATTATCAATGTATTGATTTTATTATGATAAAAAGCTGTGTACCCTATTGTCTTAATATTTTTTGGTATTGTCAATTTAGTTATAACATTAAAATTAAAAGAATTATCGCCAATATTTTCCAATGTCACAGGGAAACTAACCGAACGTATCCCTTTATTATAAAATACATTATCACCTGTTTTTTTTACAGCTTGCCCATCAAGTGTATCAGGAATAATTATATTTTTCATTGTAAAATTATAACTACAACTAATAATTTCCCCATCAACCACCACAACATCATCATCAGTAAGAGTATACTCGTACATGGCTGTATATGCATTGTCAAAGTTGTTTATGTGGGCAGCTTTACCGAACGAATTACCATTTTGATCGGCCCAATCAACAAAACCTGATTTGGTTATTTCCGGAATATCAAACGAACTGAACGGGTTAGAAGAAAAAGCACCTCCACCGATGTAAGCTAAATTTGGATTAGACTCAATAGTTACACTTGTAATTAAATTATTGTAGAACGCATTGTATTCAATAGTTACCACATTATTGGGTATATAAACTGTAGTTAATTTGTTTCCCAAAAATGCCTGAAAAGCAATTTTAGTAACTTTATCCGTGATAGTAATAGTTGAAATTTTATTCATTGAAAAAGATCTGCCTCCGATGCGCTCAAGGCTATCAGGTAATACAACAGCAGAAAGATTATTGCCGTAAAATGCGAAATCGCCAATTTCCTTTATTGTTGCCGGAAGTTTTACACTATTAATCAATTTATTTTCAAAAGTACCGTTAGGATAAGTTTTGTTGGTAATGCCAATTATTTCCTGACCATCCAACGAGTCCGGTATAATTATATCTTTAACTGCAAAACTATATGTGCAGGCATCAATATATCCGTTTGTAACTACAACATCATTATCGATTAAAGTATATTGCGCATTAAGATTAGAATTGTAGCTGATTAATAATGTACCAATAAAACTTATCAATAACTGTCTATAATAAAATTTTTTCATGTCGATGAGAATTAAATGTTTTTGTCCCTGAAATACAAAACGTTCATTGTAACTATTTTAATTGGAAATAAATATAAAAAAAAAGTGATTAAATAAATAATTTTACCAATATTTCTTTGCACTACTAAGTTTTGGATTCGTTTGTAAATAATCAATTAATTTTTGCTTCTTTTGCTTGGGCAAAGAAATCATCTAAGCTGCCTTTAAATTTTGAGCCTCTCCAAGGCACCCCTTGATCTTTCAAGGCCTGATGCATATCTAAGTGAATATCAGGAACATTTTTAGGTTCATTAGGAAACCAAGCCAATGCATTTCTACCGGAAAGTTTGGTGATACCTAAATTTTGACTATTTGAATATCAGGAACATTTTTAGGTTCATTAGGAAACCAAGCCAATGCATTTCTACCGGAAAGTTTGGTTATACCTAAATTTTGACTATTTTAATAAAATTCTATTATGCAATCATTTAAAATATATGAACGATTATCTGATAAAAGAATTTCGTTTCCATTTATTTCAGCAGTAAGTAATCCAAGTGCTTCAGCACCAAGTTCAATTTGTTTTCTCCAACCTGTTATATCTCCTTTATATGATAAACCATAGAAAGTCTCATTTGTTGGAAGTACAATCTTACAATTTTCTGAAATTACTCCTCCATTTTTAGGAATTAGGGGTATAATTTCATTAGTCACCTTTTTAAATATTTTTTTCTCAAAGCTATTTCCATCATTATCCAAGATGTACAAAACTTCTCTGTTTTCATAGTCTTCTGTTCTAGGTATTTTACGTTCCATTTTGATTAAGGAGTAATAATAAAACTAAAATTATTTATTCCAGCATTGTTAAACACTTGTGTATAGTGAGTTGCAAGATCAGGACTATTAGTATGGTATATAACCTCATCAAAAGCATTAGAATATTTTTGAGCTTGAGATAACATGGCTTCTTGTTCAGCAAGTGCAAATGATTTACTACCAATTTTACTATTAGGATTTCTAATGGATTTACTCCAGTTCTTTACAAATTTTGCTTCAATAGCAACAATTTTGTTTCCTATCTGAGCTATATTATCAGCAACACCATTAACCTGTTTACCATTTACAATACTAGTATATTTTCTTTGTCCAAAAGGAACATTTCCATATAAATTTCTAATTTTTTTCTCATAATCTTGCGCCAATTTGCATGCTCCCAATCCATAAACATCAACCCATATATTAACATCTATTGTATAAGCATAAATATTTGGATTTCCTCCCGTTAATTTAATCGGGTCCTGGCTCACATACACCCCATCTTCTGGATCATAATACCTAAAACGATTACAGTACAAACCGGTTTCCACATCCTCGTATTGTCCCTGATATCTAAAGGGGCAGTCGGTTGGCGAACCCAGGTCGATTTTCCTGATTTTGCCATAGATGTCCAATTCTGCTTTCCAAACTTCCGTGCCATTATCGTTCAGAATCTGTGCTGGTGTTCCCAAATGGTCAGTAATAATGGAGTAACTGGTACCGTTTTGAAGTTTTGCTGCCGGTACAAAGGTGCCTTCGTCGAATATCCAGGTAATTAGGTCCTTTGGTGCTAATTTTATGTCATCCTTTTCCACCTGCAAACTGCTCAACTCAACAGCTTCCTTTTCCCTTCCCTCTGTCACAAAAAAGCTTTCTTTCTCTTCATTCTTGCTCTCACTCGCAATCCGGACTTCTTCAGTCCATTCATGCAACACTACATTGCCATCCCAAATCCACCGGGTAAGTTTGCCGTTAAATTCCTTTTCCACCCTGCGCCCCAGGGCATCGTATCGGAATATCACCTCTTGTTTGTCAGGGCGTGTAACCTTAGTAAGCATTCCCGAATTGTTCCATTCGTAATACCAGACCTCTCCTGTTTTTTTATCCTTTTTGGCTTTCAGGTTACCCAGTTCATCATATGTGTAGAAATATTTCGGGCTTTCAATTAACTGTCCTGCAGCACCATATTTACGATCTTTGCGATCTTTTGTACGAAAGAGATTGCCCACCACATCAGGTAACCGATAATCCCACTCTCCATTTCCATAATTTGCCGATTCAAGGTTACCAAAAATATCGTGGGTAAATTCAGCGGTGGTTTTTGTAATCAGATCGGTAATGTTTTTTAACCTGTCATTTACATCCCATTTATACTGCTTGTGCCGAAGTTTTCCATTTGTATCGCTAAGTAGTTGTTCCTGTGGTCTTCCATCTTTAGTGTATTGCCAGTTATTCTTAATACCTCCGGGGAGTAAGCGTTCAATCTCAAGTCCAAGGCTATTATAAGTCATTTCTGCCTGCCATTGTGCTTCTTCCTGCTTTACTTTAGTTTTCCGAAGTTCTCCCAACGTATTATATTCAAGGTCGATTTCTGCACCCAGCGAGCTGGATATTTTTGTTCGTTGCCCCAACTTGTTGTATTGGCTGATGACCTCAGCAAAACCCTGGGTTTCTTTTAGCACTCTTCCGGCTTTTGTGCGTTCGAATGCTACCCTGGTAATCCTGTTAAGCGCTTCTATCAGATTACCCTCTTTATCATAACTAAAATACTCTTCTTCACCATTGTGGTGTTGAATTTTATTTACAAGTCCATCGGCATTGTAGGTATATATGGTTTCTCTGCCATCGGGTTGTATAACTCTTTCAACTCTTCCTGCTGAATCACGTTTGTATTTCCGGGTAAGACCATCAAATCCTGTTTCTTCGGTTATTTGTCCTGCCCCATTCCTTTTAAAACGGTAGCTATTTCCTTCTTCGTTGGCAATAGATACCAGTTGTTCCTCCGTATTATAATAGAAATTTACCCTGGTATTATTTTCAATCCTCGATTTAAGGCTTCCGAGAGGGGTAAACTCAAATTCCACCCGGTGATGTTTATCAATGGCACTTATTACCTCATCATAGGCATTGTATTTAAATTTTGTTTCATTGTCATCGGGGGTTGACATTTTTACCACTCTCCCTAAATCGTCGTGCTGATAGAGAGTCCAGTTATCTGCAGCATCGTACATAGAGGTACATAATCCACGGTAATTATAATGCCACCGGGTATTTCTGCCTCCGGGCATATTCATTTTTTCCAGGTTAAACTGGTCGGTATATTCAAAAGTAGATTCTTCTCCCTGAGCATCAATGATACTTTTTAGTAATCCTTTTTCAAATTTAAACTGAATAATGCCACCCTCGGGGTCTATTCGCCGTTGCAAATTTCCTTCTGAATCATACTCCCATAGCCACAATGCCTTATTCCCGTTCATTGCCATAACAGGCAAATCATTTTCATAAACCAGATTAAGAGTACTTCCACCCGCTGATTGTATACTTGTCCGGTTGCCGGTTTCATCATATCCATAACAGGTAATTTCTCCCAAGGCATTGGTTTCACTAATAACTTCCTGATAAATATTATAATCGGTATTGGTTTCGTTTCCGAGCGGATCTATTTTTTTTGTTACCAGTCCATCTTCGTTATAATAATAAGTAGTTACATTTCCAAGGCTATCTGTATGTAAAGTATAACCCTGGTGATATTCGAACCAGCCTTCCAGTAAACCATCCGGCCCCCAGGTATGAATACATTTAGCTTCTATTCCTGAACTTTCGTAATCCCAGAAAAAAGAAACCCCGTTTCTATCGGTCCTTTTAACCATTAAATGTTCCTGGTAAAAGATTTTAGTTGGCACATTTAATGCATCAAATACTTCTGTCAAATCGCCAGATGAGTTGTATTTGTATCTTATCAGTGTTGTAAGTTTGGCCTTTTCATCAAGAATAATGGTTTCTATGCGCCCCAGTGAATCATTTTTTAGATTTAATTCCCGTCCAGAGCTATCAATTATCTGAACCAGTTTTCCCTGGTTGTAACTAAAATTAATTGCAAAACCTCCCGAATTGGTAATTTGATACAAATTGAGAATGTTACTTTCAGGATTTCCGCGGTGTTCAAAATGGTAGGTTTGCCGGTTTTCGTGATCGTA
>JAHEEB010000232.1 GCA_024640925.1 Bacteroidota bacterium
CCGGCGCTTGTCAGTCATATAGAAATCTATCAGCCGGAATTGATACCGTTTTTGGCTCCAGCCGATAGTCCAATGATGCATACAATAAAAATGGTAAAAAGCTTTTTCCCGGAATACAAGGATCATAACATTCTTGTTTTATCGCCATGTATTGCCAAACGAAGGGAATTTGACGAAATTGGGTTAGGTGACTATAATGTTACTTTTCAATCGTTGAATGATTTTCTTGAAGAAAATAATATCAAACTCAGCGAATATCCAGAGGTGGATTATGATAATCCTCCGGCCGAAAGGGCAGTTCTTTTTTCAAGTCCGGGAGGTTTGTTGCTCACTGCCGAGCGTGAAGTACCGGAAATAAGATATAAAACCCGAAAGATCGAAGGTCGTGATCATATTTATGAATATTTTGAGAAATTGCCCGAGATGATTAAACAAGGGAAAGCTCCCATGCTAATTGATTGTCTGAATTGCAGTCTGGGTTGTAATGGAGGTCCGGGTACAATGAACAAGCATAAATCGCCCGACGAAATAGAGTATTATATAGAAAAACGTAAAGTACAAATGCAGAAAAGGTATTCAAATGGTTCCACTACCCAAAATACCGAGGAAAGAAGAGATTTGTTACACAAATATATTGATGAACATTGGGAACCAAACCTATACTCTCGTAAATACGTCAATTTAAGTAATAATAATACCATTAAAATCCCCTCTGACCAAAAGTTGCAGGAAATATATCAATCAATGAAAAAGTTTGAGGAAAAGGATTTTCACAATTGCACTTCATGTGGATATGGTACATGTAAACAAATGGCATTTGCTATCTATAACCAGCTTAACAAAAAAGAAAATTGTCATTACTACAAGAGTAAAGTTATACAGGAGATAGCCCATAATGTTAGTGATGCTGTAAACGAAGTGAATGCTGATGCCACATCGGTTGTTGATATGATAAAACAGATTACCCATCTTTCCACAGAATTCAGCAATATATCGAACTCATTCGGCAAATACAATAGCATGATTAAAGAATTCTCAAAGATTGCTGATAGTATAAATTTAATATCAAAACAAACGAATATGTTATCTCTGAACGCTTCGATAGAAGCAGCGAGAGCAGGAGAAGCGGGAAAGGGATTTGCTATAGTTGCCGGGGAAGTAAAAAGACTAGCAGAAAACTCGAATACAGAAGCAACAAAGATTAAGCCTTATACAGAACATCTTCAGGAATTTTTTGATACTCTCTCCCAAAAAATATCACTGGCTGCTGAAGAGTTTAAAAAAAGCACCAGTATGACTGATTCTATCAGCTCTGCTATGGGAAAAATGTCAAATGTCACTCATGCATTGCATCAGAAAGCATTGGATGCAAGCTTGACAAATAAGTAGAGGCAATGCATGCAAATAAGAGGCTGTCCAAAAAGTAAATTTGCCACCAAGGCACAAAGCATCAATTTATTCCAATTAGCGATTTTTGGGTATTTTAGTGGCAACAACAAAGCCAAAAAGGCTCCAGCGCACAAAGATCACAAAGAAAACCACTTAATAAAACGACTGAATTTTTTGACCTGTGGGTCTTTGGTGGAATTTCTTTTATTTCAGCTTCCGTGTGTGATTACCGTTTCATTTTGTCGGGGTCTTGCCTAGAGTCAAAAAAATCTGTGATGTAAATATATTCGCCTATAACCCTTTAAATTATCTTATAGTATCCTTCAACCAGGCGTTTGTGGCCTAATTGCAAATGCTCTAAATAGGGTTCTGATTGACCTTTCAAAGGTTGAGAAAGTAAGGTGTCTGCTGTGTCCAGGATTTGATCCTTGTAATTTTTGATTGCTCACATCCTGAAAATAATATGATTCTGATAACACCAAAAAATTTTAAAACAGATGGTCTGGAATTTCCTGATAGTCTTTCTTGGGTAAAAAAAATGAATAATTCTACTATTAGTAAAATCATCAAGTTCACCTCCATTCATTTTCAAAAGTGAGCGGGTACCTAGGCTAAATGCACCCAATTGCACTATTTATTTTAAGAGGTTTCTATCCTGAAAATTTGGAGCCAAAACTCCCCCCCCCCCGCAAGAGAGGCTGCCTTTTCGGACAGCCTCTTATTCTTAACGAATTAAAATCTCATTATCTATCTTTTATCAATAAATGATATTTTATTATTTCGTTGCTGGAAATTCTAAATATGTAAGAACCGGGAGGGAAATCACTGATATTTAGGTTATCTGTAAAATTCTTTAACACAGTATTATCATATTGCTTTATAATTAAAGTTGAACCCTTTATATCCAAAACTTCAATCGTTAAATGAGAAGAAATTAAGTTTTCAATTTTCAGGTTAACAAAATCTCTTGCTGGATTTGGATATAAATATACAATCGTATTTTCTTTATTATTAATCACTATTGACTCCGACAATTTAGCTGTTACAATAATTGTATCTGAATTTGAACATGAATTTTCATCTGTAACAATTACAAAATACACAAATGAGCCGATACCTATTTTGTTACCATAAAGTGTCAGATGGTCCTCAGTTGAATTATCACTCCATAAAAAATGAGAATATCCTTCAGGCTTTACATCCAGAGTTACCGAATCCAGTGGGGTTATCGTTATGTCGTTGCCCAAACTTACAGATGGTAGTGAGTTTACTATTATTATTTGCTTTGCTACATTTGAACATCCTTCAGCATCAATCAATGTATATGAGATGGAATGAGAACCTTCTTTGGCTATTGAGGGTGAAAATCTATTATCATAAACTCCTTTGCCAGAGAAAACTCCGCCAACAGTTGTACCTTCAAGTATTGCATCTGTATCATTCAAACAACAAGATGTACTTAAACCAGTGAACGAAATAGGTTCCATATTTTCAACAGAGACAATTTGCAAATGTTTTCCAACACAACCATTATCTGACATATATGTATACGTAATCTGATGAGAACCCAACCCTGCCTGTAATGGCACAAAAATGTTTTCAATAATTCCATTTCCCGAAAACTCACCACCACCTGGTATACCATTTAATGCTATTGAATCTGCTCTTAAACAATAAGTTGATTCCAACCCGGTAAAATTAACTTCAGGAATTTCTCTAACCTCAATAAGAACAGTGTCTTGTGAAAAACAAGCAAATTCATCTGTAACTGCTACAATAAACTCCGTATTTGTCGAAGGTTTTGCAGAAGGATTAGCAATAAACGCATCGTCTAAAAGTGAGGAATTATTCCATTTATAATATATACCACCACTTGCCTGAAGCTGAATACTGTCACCAAGACAAATAAAGTTGTCTTCCCCAGCATTGGCTGTGTTTCCGGTTATATTAAATTCTTCGCTTAAATCAAACAAGAATGGACTTGTTGAACTAGAAACTTTAACAAAATAACCTGAAGAAGCAGGCAATGATTTTGGAATTACCCAGTAATATGTGCTATCAGTTGCTGAATAAGTGGCTGTTATGGGAATAAATGTTGTGCCTCCATCTGCAGAGATATCGATTTTTACATTTTTAAAACCAGTACACGACCACTGAACTGGCAAAGTATCGCCTGTACAATAGTGGTTACCAGAAGAGGGTGATAACACAGAAACAGAGCCAGACATAAAAGCAACATCCGGTGTGGTTTTCAATTCTTCGTTTCCGGTATTATCCATAGTTTTTGAATAGAAACCATAAGATGCTCCAGGTTTTGTAGAGAAAAATAAAGTAGTATCTGTGATTCCGCCTGCAAACATCTGGTATGATTCCCCATTCTCAGAATAATATAATTTATAACTGTTTACACCCGAACCTCCTATTTCATCAGAGCCTGTCCATTGTAAAGCAAGTTCGTTTTTATTTAGTTGTTCCGGATTTAAAATTATTTTGCTTACAGGAGAATTTGCATCAACCACGTTAAACCATTTGTTTGTGGATATAGGTTCATTTTTATCAAAAACAATAGTAGCTAATGCACGAATAGAATCACCTGTAGATACACTTTCTTTTGGTTTTATAAGAAAACTTACAAATCCTTCTCCGTTGTGAATTTCTTTGTTATTAACTGGTAAGAATCCGATTTTTGGATCTTCCGGACTCACCCCCGTTTCGGGGTCTATCGATTGGAATGTCCAAAATAGTTTATTGTTGTTTATATCAATTCCGGCAATTAAATCTAAATATATACCAAGTGTATCTATTAAATCAAGACGTGTATAATAATAGTTTCGATCCGATGGAATTCTGAAAGTCCAATTATTAAATCCAAACTCTGCTAATTCCAATGAATGAATATTTAGATTTTCATCAACAGGTAAACTAATGATAACTTTCTGAGCAGGAGCGCTTGCAAATTCAGGATCATTTTCGAATCTTATGGTATATCCAAGTTCTTTTTTAACAGAAACAAAATTTTGGTCGCCATAACCTTCAGGTCCCTCAATTTCATTTGGATCACTTGAACAAAGAATTCTGGTAATGCCCACAATTGCCCAGTTACTCGCTGTACAATTGTTATTGTCACTTACTGTTGCTGTATAAATACCCGAAGAGCTTACATCAAGGATGCCACCTGGCCAATTATATTTATATGGAGGTGTTCCACCAGTGGCCAAAGCAGTCAATCTTACAGTCTGATTCGGATCACAGATGCGGAAAATTCCAGAGCCTGAAACCTTCAAATCAAGCTTGGAGGGTTGGTTAATTGAAAACGTTAATGTTCCAGGGCAACTGTTCACATCTCTTACATGCAATGTATGTGAACCAGCTGTTAGTTCGTCCGATGTAATGATCCTGGTATCAGTTGAACCATAGGTAATATTATTCCAGTCGTAAAAGAAGGTTGGGGTTCCACCCTCGATTGATATCGTGGCATTGCCACTCCAATCACCACTGCAATTAGCATTCGAACTACTGGTAAGTGTGAGATCAAGCTGGCCTTTATTGATTATATGAGTCTGTTCTCTTCCCGAGACAGTACCTGACCATGTTCCATCATCATTTCTATGAGGAAAATCATTAGCAGAAATGCTACCTGAGGTAAAACCATAAACTTCTATACCCGCTAAATCTTTTCCTGAAATAATTAAGGGTATATCACTTTGCTCTTCTGGTAATTCCAAAACAGCATCTAAGGCAACATTAAATTCCCAAATCTTCGAATCAGATCCTGCTTTTGCATTGGTTAATCTTTGATTATAGGAAGTGTTAAGTAACTGCAATGTAACTTCACTCATGGGTTCACTTGTTGTAACCACAACAGAAAATCCGGCACCACAATTTATGTGACCGCTTAATGTATTATCTTTTACCAGATTTAGTGTACCAGCACCAGCATCCCAATTCCATTGTGCATCATACACTTTTTTATCTGTAGTAACTTCGACTCTGCTTATATATGGTGGAAAATTATCAATTATTACCTCTTTGTCAAAATAGTTTGATATATGTACATAATCTGAAAGACGGATTCTAACTTTATATTTCCCATCTGGAAATTTAGCTTCATTATTAATTCGCGATATATCATACCCTGCAGTATATCCATTATCGGTAGTTACACTATTTCTGGCATTTGTTGCCCAACACTCATCAGCATCAATATTTGCAACCTTACCGTCAGTACCTTTTGTATTTGTAACAATATAGGTCCACCATTGACTCCAGTCATAAGTAGCAGGGGTGACCGGGGCGCGTGATATCAATGCATCGTTTGTATCATAAAGGGCACTCACGATATCCGGAATTTGCTTACTGTCTATATTGGAAAAATATCCATCATCATTATCAATTAACACAAATGGTGCACCACTTGATTTAATAGCATCTGTCCATTTGTTGTTTTCAAATTTTTCTACATAGTATTCAATTTTTCTTGAAGCAGCTTTAAAACCTCCAGAAGATTGTTCATCAAAGGCTTCTACTACAACATCCACTGAATTATAAATTGTATCGGTAAGAAAATATTGAGAATCTGTATTTGGACCTTTAAATCTTATTGAATCATCATCATTATTAGAATCTCCAATCCTGGGAGCCACATTATTTGGATCTTTGTCTGCATCCTCATCCCATATTTTATGTGGGTCCATTCCATCAAGTAACCTTGTTGTATTCCAGAAATGACAATGAGTGTGACAAGATTCTGTACCCCAGAAACCTGTAACAATTTGCCCAATGGTATCCCCGGGTTTTATACTTTCACCATCTATAATCGCTGCATGGAAATTAGATAAATGGTTAAATATAATATGATAGACATTACCATCTATGTAATAGTCTATAATGATATGTTGATGAACCCCGGCTCCACCATGAAATGTAACAACTCCTCCAATAGGTGACTTTACCCAATCATCAGCAACATTTATATCTCCATTTAAATCCAAACCTTCATGTAAATAATTATATCCCACATCAATTGGCTGATTGAAACCATTTAAAACATTTCTGTTTGAAGTATTAAAATCAAGCCCGTTACTTACAGGCCATATCTTTTGCAGTCTGTTTGAGCGGGTATCTGAAGTATCAACATAATTAGTTCCATCATACCATCTTACTCTATATTCATATAAACTATTAACAGCGATACCTCTGTGGACATAAGTAGTATTTGCTCCGGTAGAAACCCAGGAACCGAATGCTCCCCCGTCTACGCTCCACTGGATTTGATAATCGGTAGCTCCTGCTACATTATTCCATCTTATGGTCATAGTATTAGTCACATATTCTGGATAAACAAGAGAAATATG
>JAHEEB010000233.1:0-2588 GCA_024640925.1 Bacteroidota bacterium
TTTTAAGTTGGTTCTTCATTTTTTATGAATTATTAATGATACCCTTGGCATGATTTAATTTAAAGTCTTTAAGGTGGCTATGTACCACCCTAAAGACTTGAAAATATTAGAAAGATTCGAAATCAGTATCTCTGGAGTCTTCTTTAATTTTTTGAACACCTTTATCCTTCAATACATTCCTTTTCTCAATCTTTGTTTTATGAATGTGTTTTATTTCTTTTCTTTCAATCGTTTTACCAGTATTAAAAAAGGAAACAGCTTCGAGCAAAGCTTCTGCCTGACTGTTCAGTTCTTCAGATGTAGAACTCATCTCTTCAGCGGAAGCCGAATTTTGTTGGGTTACCTGCGAAAGCTGTTCAATAGCTTTGGCTATCTGACTAACTCCCGAACTTTGTTCCGCACTTGCAGCAGCAATTTCCTGTATAAGTGTTGCTGTTCGTTGTATATCAGGAATTAACTTAACCATCATTTCCCCACCTGCCTGAGTTAGTTTTAGACTTGTTGCAGAAAGTGAGTTTATTTCAACTGCTGCTCTTTGGCTCGTTTCAGCAAGTTTTCGCACTTCGGCAGCTACAACAGCAAAGCCTTTTCCGTGTTCGCCGGCACGGGCCGCTTCTATTGCAGCATTTATTGCCAGAATATCGGTTTTTTCGGCAATATCGTTAACAATTTTAATTTTTTCAGCAATTAAAGTGATTGCTTCAAAGGCTTTTTGTGAAGCATTATTTACTTCCACAATACCCACTGCCGCTGCAGAAGCAATTTTATCGGTTTGAACAGAATTATCGGAATTTTGCTGAATAGTTGCGGTCATTTGTTCAACAGATGATGATACTTCTTCTGATGAAGATGCCTGTTCGTTTGCCCCCGAAGCGATTTGAACAGATGCACTGCTTAACTGTCCACTTCCCGAAGATACATTCTCAGCAGATTCCATAATTTGAGCGACAATATCGTTCAGTCGTAAAACCATTTCGTTTAAAGCACCCATTAATTCATCGTGTTCTGAGCGTTTTTCAATTATTACAGTTAAATCGCCTTGAGAAATAAGCTTCGCACTTTCGCTTATTTTTTTCATTGCCGTAGACAAATTGCGGAAAGAATCTGCCAGTTTTCCAATCTCATCTTTACTATCAATATCTAAATCAACGTTCATATCTCCAACAGCAAATTTTTCGGCGGCAATTTGCATTTTACCGATACCTTTCGAAATTACATTTGCAATATAAATGGCAACTATTACACTTATTATAACTGAAAGTATAATACACAGTATAATCATGAATAATGCCGAATTGAAAGTCTTGGAAACTTTATCAGAAGCATTGTTGCTGCCAGTTATACTAACTTCGACAAGATTTTTCAACGAATTGGAGATAGAATAATAGTATTCGAGGGACTTGCCGCTTAGCAATGCTTTCGCTTCGACAATTTTCCCGGCTTTTACTGATTCAATAATTTTTTTGTTTTCTTCTAAATATTTTGTATAATCGGATTGAAAAACCGCAAAACTTTTTTTCCCGGCCTCGGTAACAATTATAGTCTCGTATTCTTTTGCTGCGTTATCAATTTCTGTTTTTAACTGTTCCATTTCTATCTCCATTTTAGCTGCATCTTCCGGAGAGAAAACCAGCATATAACGGTATTCTTTTACCCTGAAAAGGGTAAATGTCTGGTTGATATGCGTTGCATGATTGATACTTGGTATCCAGTGCGAAGTGATGTCCTTGGTGTCTCGGTTTACACTATTCAGCAAGAACAGTGAAAAAATGCCTAAAAAAGCAAGTATAGTTACGACTACCAAAAAGCCGAGTAAAATTTTTGTTCTTATCTTTAAATTTTTCATACTAAAAAAATAATTAATTATTGAATTGTAATTTCATTTTGTTTAATAGTCTCAGAATCGGAAATCGAAAATACTTTAGCAACATCTAAAAGCATTATAAATGCCTCGTTGCGCCTTATTACACCTGCTAAATATTTTGCGTCATAGTTTATGCCCATTTCCGGAACAGGTTTAATTTCGTCGTGGTTAATTTCAATAACATCTTTTACTGCATCGGCTGTTGCAGCAACAGAAAATTTCTGTTCGTCTGTTCCGATTTCATAAACAATAACATAGTTTTTCAGGCTTTCATCTTTATCGGGTAACTTAAATTTTCGCCGGGTATTCACCACAGGTAGTATTTCGCCCCTGAAATTAATTATGCCCATAATGTGTTCAGGGGTTTTAGGGACTTGGGTTATTTGCTGTTGTTCGAGTACCTCCAATACATAAACAACATTAACCGCAAATATCTCCTTTCCCAAAACAAAAGTTAAAAATGTTTCTCTCTCCATATTTATTGCATTTTAGTATTCATGTTTTCAAGATTCAGGTTTTGTATACCTGAATTTTTGATGAGAATTTTTCTGGCAGGATTTATCTCATGATTCAAAAGTAAATAGTGTAATTAACATAAACACTCTATTTTCGGGTGGAAATAAACTGCATAAAGGATGGTTTATTGTTAACCTTTCGGATTATTTATTACCATCCATTCCGGTAGTGGATAATGGCGGAAATTACGTAACAGGTCAGAGAAGTA
>JAHEEB010000233.1:2598-6739 GCA_024640925.1 Bacteroidota bacterium
AAGTATCTCCGGGGTCATTTAAGAAATTAATATATTTGGTTTCATTGTTGTCCGATAAAATATTAACCCTCATGGCAGCTATTGATCTGTAATGTATTGATTTTTAATATGGATGTTTTTAGATTTTGTGTTAGTGTGCCACACAGATTTTTTTCTGGGAAGAGGTATTTGTTTGTAGTTTAGTTTCTCGCAGATAAGTGGATTTTTATTTTATTACAAGTAAATAAAAGCAGATAATCAAACAATTATAAAACAAGAACAGGTCAGCCAAAAAAGTTGTTTTCTGGCTATTTTTTAACATTTAAAAGAGACTAAGGCTGCAATGTGAATTAACCTAACACTAGTTCTTTTTCTACTATCCAATTTTCTGATTTTCCTGAACAACAGCTATTTATCCCTCATTCTGATAATTTAGTGATCATTATTATGAAAAGTCTATTTCAGACTACCATAAATAATGTTTGTGACCTTATCCTGATAATCGCCGTGAGAGTTTGGATTTTGCTGGGTCATAATAAGACAAATAAGTTTTTCTTTCGGATCGGCCCAATATGTGGTTCCTAAATATCCTCCCCAGGAAAAGGTGTTTTCATTACGCATAGTCAAATTGGCAGATCGTTCAGAGGTAAGAGAAAAACCCAGGCAATAATTATCCTGCCTTTTTATACTGTTGTCCAATTGAGGGCTCAACATAAGCTCAACAGTTCTCCTGCCCAAAATTTGTTTTCCATTGTAACTGCCACCATTAAGGAGCATTTGAAGAAAAATAGCATAATCATATGCAGTAGATGATAAACCAGCGCCTCCGGAAAAATAGCTTTTTTTAACAAGTGGATAGCTGGGATTAATATTTGAATAAGTGCTTGGCCATTCAATGATTTTTTTATTTTCATCTTCAGTATAAACGGTAGTGAGCCTGTCTGCCTTTGCTTCCGGCACATTAAAATAGGTATCTTTCATACCAAGCGGCTCAAAAATATTCTCCCGAAAATAAGCCTCCAAGGTTTCCCCGCTAATAATTTCAATTAAACACCCCAACAAATCAGTATTTAAACCATAGGTCCATTTTTCTCCAGGCTGATGCACAAGAGGCAATGTTCCTAATGTTTTCATTTTGGCCAACAGATTTTCATTAAAATGACCCAATCCAGAAGGAACACCTGCTTTTGCATATATTGCCCTCATTTTTTCAGAACCTATTCCGGCATAGTCTATTCCCGAAGTATGAGTTAACAAATCGCGAAAAGTAATTTCCCGTTTGGCCGGTATAGTAGTATAACTGGAATCGGCAGGATTAAAATCCTGAAGTACTTTTGGATTCTTGAACTCCGGAATAAAATCGGAAATTTTCTGATCGAGTCCAAGTTTTCCTTGTTCAAATAACTGCATAATTGCAAGACTTGTGATTGCTTTTGTTTGGCTCATGATCCTAAAAATGGCATCTGAAGACATCGCTTTTTTACCCTTAACATCAGCATATCCAAAACCCTTGTGATAGACGACCTGGTTGTCTTTAACAATAATTACAACAGCACCGGCCATCCAGTCTTTAGCTATATATTGGTTTAAAATGGTATCTATATGCGATAATCGGCTATAATCAATATCCACAGAAGATTTAACTGTAGGCAAAAGCGTCTGGGAAACAGCATTTTGAAGAATGAAAAATAAACCTATTAGGTGAATTGTAATTTTCATATTGTCAGTAATTTATTTTAAAATTTCTTTCAATTCTAAAGCCATTTTGATCCAATAAAATTCATTATCCAAGTTTTAGTTAGTCCAAATTTCAAGCAATCAGATTATTCAATTTTTAATTATGGCTTTATCTTGTTCTGAAATCATACTTTGGTAGCCAACATAATAGATTATCGCTGAACTTACTCCTAATAAAAATCCAGGAATACAATACTTAATAATGTTATCAGCATTATAAAAGTGACCGATCAAATAAAACAAGGTAATTAACAGACTAAAAATTCCTACTACTAAATAGATATTAATTGCCAGAAACAAAATCCTGTTCTTTTTGCTATGCAGGAAAGGAAGTAACTTTTTCCTTTTAATTGTCATTGAATGCATAATTTTTAATATTATTAAAAACCTAAAAAGTCATAATTATATAATCACTTATTATTATCTGGTTTCAGTAATATTTTTATCAGTTCAAAATCGGGTTGTTGTGATGTTTTTTTCTCTGCATCAAAAAAGTAAATGCCGAAATCACCTTTATATTCCCAGTTACACCATGCAATATTGTTTTGTTCAAAAGCCGAAATCATATCACTATAAAAAGTAAGGCGATCATTTCTGTTAACAGTTGGCATGCAACCAAACTCACCACAATATAACTGAAGGTTTTTAGATTTTGCAAACTCCATTCCATCCTTAAATACTTCTATTAAACGTTGTATGTTAAAGGTATCCCTGGCATTGTCCAAATTCGAGATCAACGTCAGGTTATTTGTGTCAACATATTTTATATAATCATCATTGGTAATAATTTGTCCCGGATAATGTACCGGTCCTGTATAGTTTTTAATTGGAGTCCAGTCTGCTTTGTAATGTGTGAAAGCCATGGGAGTATATGTATGAAAGCTCAAAATAATATTTTTATCTTCTTCGGGCAATTTTAAATACTTCAGGTTTGGGGCAATTTGCCACATATTAGGGCCGATTATTAAGACACGCCCAGGTTCCAACTTACGAATTGCAGCAACAACCTTATTCATCAGCTTATTCCAATCATCGTGCTTTGGGGCTACAGCCTCATTGAGTATTTCGTAGGCAACCATATTATTCGGATAGTTTTTAAGTACCTCCGAAAGTTTAATCCAGATGTTCACCAATTTGTTCTGGGCAATAGAGTCAGTCCATAGAGTGTTTGATCCACCCTCGTTTTCGGCATTAAAATGGTGACTTCGGATTATGTGAAGATCGACAATAGCCCGAAGCTTATATTTAGCACACCAATCGAGACAATTGGTAAGGTTTTTAAAAGCTTCCTGAACGGGTACTCCTGTACTATCCCACATCTCCATTTCGTCGATAGGTATCCGTACATGATCGTAACCAATACTATCAATAAACCTTATGTCGTTTTCGTTGATATATGTATACTTCGGCGACCAACCAAAGTCTTGTGATAACCAATGACTCAAATTAACTCCACGCTTTATTTCGAAACCAGATGGATTTAAACAACCGCTTTGTGGCTTTTCTGCGCAAGAAAAAACTGCCAAAATAGTAATTACTATTGCAATTAATCTTAAAAATCTATTTTTTAAACCTCTCATTATTGCTGATTTTTATAAATGGTTACAGCTTGTTAACTTACAAAAATAAACCCTAATTATAGAATAATTCAAATAATAAAAATAGGATTATGGGATATTTAGAGTAACCACCGCAACAGAAGAAATAAACCTCCCGATAAAACAATAGTTACCGGCAAGGTAATCAGCCAGGCAAGAAGAATACTTCGTATTGTCTTCATACGAAGATTGCTAAGTCCACCTTTTGCAACCATAGAGCCAGCTATACCCGATGAAAGAACATGGGTTGTGCTTACCGGTAAACCAAACATGGATGATACACCAATTGTACTTGCAGCAACAAGCTCAGCAGAAGCTCCCTGTGCATATGACAAATGTTCTTTACCGATTTTTTCACCTATTGTAACTACAATCCTCTTCCAGCCAATCATTGTGCCCAAACCTAAAGAAAGGGATATGAGCAGGAGTACCCACCATGGAGCATATTCTGTATAACTTTTTAAATCAGTAACAGAGGTTTCAAGTATTTTCTTGTCAGTTTTTGCAATGGAATAAACCAATCCGGGATCATCAGGATGGGGTGTCATAATTTTTGAATATTCCTTAGCTAAAAGTAGAATACTTTTTCTAACCAGGAAGTGATCCTTGGGTTTAAGCTGGGACAAAGAAGTTAAACCGGCAGTGCATCGTTGAAGAGTATCAATTTGCTCTTTAATTATGCTTAACCCGGCTCTATCGGAAGAGCTGGACTTTGACATATCTATTCTGTCAAAAACAAGCTCCATTGAATTGACACGCTGGAATAATTGATCTGCTTGTTTTTCATGGTTTAATGCAAATTTGAGGGGAACAAGGCCAATAAGGAT
>JAHEEB010000234.1 GCA_024640925.1 Bacteroidota bacterium
CAACAGCCAGCAAACCAACCCATATTTCGCCATAACTGTCCTGAAAGATATACCAGGGGTGCATTCCGGCAATGCTTAAAGGATCTGCTTCATTTGGAAGATATTGTTTGAAGGTTTTGGTTTTTTTATTAAAAATGGTTAATCCCCCGTTATAACTGCCAATGAAAATATCACCCTCATTATCCTGCATCAAATTAATGATTATGTTTGTTTGCAACCAGGACTTATTATTTAAATTGGCAACATAATGTTCGAAAGTCCTGGTTATAGGGTCGAATTTGTTGATTCCTCCCCCATCAGTACCAACCCATATTTCCCCATCGCTATCCTGCAAAAAGCTTTTTACATTTTTCGAACTAATACTTTTCGGATTCATGGGATCGGGTTTGAAAGTCTTAAATTTATAACGATAGCGGCCCTGGTAATTGATTCCGCCAGCATATGTTCCTACCCATAGGGTTTCCGATCTATCGATAAATAGTGTATATATTGCATCGGTACTTAACGATTCGGAATTACCTAATTCATATTTTAGTTTTGTAATAACACCGGAAACAGGGTCTAAAATATTAATTCCACCTCCATCTGTGGCAATCAGCATTTTACCATCCCAGCTTTCGCAGAAATCCATTATAGTTGCAGCATTTAAATCATACTCTGTATTTCCGAACCGATAGTTCCTTGTCTCGTGAGTTTTAGGATTAAAGGAAAATGCACCTTGAGAAGTAGTCCCTATCCATATTAAACCTTTATTATCGAGATAAAATTTTTTAATTGCATCATCGGCTGTGGTTTTTCTATCTTCAATCAAAAAGGTTTCGAAGGTATCGGAAGATTTATTAAGCTTAAGCAAAGTTGCATTTCCGGCTCCTACCCAAATATTATTATCGTTGTCGAGAATTAAAGCACACAAAAATTGAGGTGGTAATGAACCTGCTTTATTTGCACTGGGTATATAGGCTTTTTTTAAATTCAAGTGTATATCAAAAACAAACATTCCCTTTAATTCATCCAAAACATAAATATAGCCACCTGGCCCATATGCAACATCTATTATGTTCCTGATATAAATTGTGTCTTTCTGAAAAAATACTTTATTAATATTTTTAAAGATACCCTGATCGGGATAGAAGATGCTAATACCACCACCAAAAGTGGCAATCCAGAGTTTATGTTCGCTATCCTCAGCAATTGCTTTTATATTTCCATTTGCAAGCGATTGAGAATCTGATACATCGTGATTAAAAACTTTTATCGAATAACCATCGAAACGATTCAGTCCATTGAAAGTTCCAAACCAGATAAAACCTTTGTAATCCTGATGTATGCATGTTATGTTACCTTGCGATAAGCCTTCCTCGGGAGCTAAATGTGAAAATTTGTTTTCAAATGCCAATACTCCGGAAGCATAGACAAATAGTAAGAGAATTAATATTGGAACTCTCATATAAAAAGGGGTTGAGGTATTCTATTAAATTTAAGAAAAAAGCTTGAAGTAAAAAAGATAATATTTAAATCTCTGCTTTTTGAAATCCTATTTTTCAATAAAGTAAATTGTATCCTCTTTTATTTGTAATAATGTCTGATCATTAAAGTCATTCGATTTTATTTTTACTCTGTTCAGAATTTTTATCTTTTCACTTACAACAGAGCCTTTGTACCAATGAAGCATTAACCCAAATTTCGTGATTTTAGTTTTTGCAAACAGTTCATTGATAAAACCAACCCACCTTTGAATATCTGCATGTTCAGCATACTTATAATCATTGAACTGTCTTTTTTCCCGATCCGATATTTTCTTTTTATCAGATATCCACCTTTGAATTTTTGAATCGCTCCAACCTTTCTGTTTCAATTTTTCCAACTCGCTTTTTTCTATTCTGTTATCGTCAGTATTTTTCATTCGATGTAATACACCTAATTCTGTTCCACAATCACAATATTTTGAGTCTTTAATTAAATAACTCTCTTTACCGGAAAGTTGACTAATAACAAATTCATTTTCGCATTTGGAGAATGTGATTGAGAATAAAGTCCCGATTTCATTTAAATCAGCTAATTCGAAATCATTTAATATTAATCCTGAGATGAAGTGACACATGGTAATAATTACTTTAGCTGACCCAATATTACAAATTGCCCGGTTATTCTACAAAATACTATGATGAATAAGGGTTTTTATGATGGGAATAAGTTATAAAAAAACAGGTCCCGACATTACTGCCGGGACCTTCAACCTAAACCCTTGATAGGTTATCAACCAGTCAACCTTATCTTTAATTTCCTCTTATTTATCTCCATGTCCATGACCATGATCACCAAAGCCATGACGATGTTTTTCAAATTCACCATTTTGGGAAAATTTATGGCTCTGGAGATTAATTTCTTCGGTAGTTCCGTTAGTAGTTACAGTGGCAATATTATCGCAGGTGCCATCGCCATAATCTATAATTACTGAGTTTCCGTCTTTATATAGCTCAACAACTCCGCTAAGTATGAATTCGCAACTTCTGTCGTAAAGTAGTGGTGTAGTTATATTGGAGCTATAAGCCAACGAGTCGTTAATATTTATTGAACCAGAACCTGATTTTAAGAATATATCATCTTGTTTTGTCGTAGTTGTATAACCACTAAGCCATTCAATTGAATCCTGGCTGATTTTATTTATTACGGTACTGTCGTTAAGTGTTACAACCTGTTCGCTGGAACTAAGAATTACCCAGTTGCTGTCGGAATTCATGCCAAGGTTTTTATAGCTGGCATTTAGTTCAACTTTAACACTATCGATTAATAAATCCTGAGTAACAACAGTCTTAACAGCTCCTGGCTTTTTCAATGTATCGGAAATGGTAATGATAATTTTTCCCGAAATGGTATGATTATGATTATCGGTACAGCCAGTTCCATAATCAACAATTATTTCTTTTGGATATACAGAATCGCTTATTGTTACAGTAGCACAATCAGATAGGTGAGGGATTCTGAAATGACCCAAACCATGCATACCTTCGATCATGACATCATCGCCTAAACCATCGTATTTTTCAATACAGAATCCATGTAAATCCTGTAAGCTAATTTCATTTGTTGTAGTACTAACAACTTCTGACACGGCAGCCTTAAGATTATTCTCAAGTGTTGCTTTACTGGTGGTGACCGTTTCCTGGTTATCCTGACAGGACTGAAAACCAATAAGTGCTAATGCCACAATTCCAATAAAAAGAATGTTCTTCATAATTTTAAATTTTAGTTTAGTTTATAGATTTGTTGGTTATTTACCCTTATACAAACAAAAAAAGAAATACCCTACCTGGAAGATTGATTTTTTTCAAAAAAAAGCACTTTGTTTGTTTTCCGCTGAATTACAAGGCTATATGTAAGAATAGATTTAATGATAATTTTTGAGACTGAATCAGGTTTGTCTCGGAGAAAGTTGTAGTCTCGAAGTCGTACGTGCGGGTATTGATATCGAAGTAGTTTTGAATAAATTAATAATTGAAACGCCGGTTTTAAAACGCAATAATTTTACAGAAAAGTTGTAGTTTGCTGATATATCAGTTCTGAAATAATTTGGCATTCGTGCGTAATGCCTGATAATTGGCATATTCTCTTGGTTTTCTGTTGATTCAATATAAGGTCTTCCGGTCGAAAACAAAGAAATCAGACCAAAGTTCCAATTTCCGAGACATACAATATTAGAAATACTCAGTTGATGGGTTTGATCTGTAAGTGCCGGGATTTCCTCTCCCTCATTAATAAGATCGAACTTTTGAGCACTTTTACTAAGAGAATAAGAAACCCAACCGGTATAAAAACGATTTTTATACCGCACAAAAAAGTCTATACCATAAGATTTACCGGAACCTGTTACAAAATAGCTTGGATCATAGGTTGGAGGTACTTGAGGAGCATTAATATCCCTTCGGGGAAAGTAATCACCAAAATCTCTGTTTCGCCGAAACTGTGATATGTATATATACTCCTGCAAGCCTGAATATTTTTTATAATAGCCTTCTACATCAAACAACACACTTTTTGTTTCGTATGCCAATCCGAATATATAGTGACTTGCTTGTAAAACAGGGTTGACGGAATCGTTTGCTAAAATCCAGAAACTTTTGTTGTATCCGGTTTCCTGAGGTGCTAAAACCTGGCTGATAAACTGGTTATACTGTCCGGTTGCCAGTCGGCAGGAAAACTTCTCATTAAAATCGTATTTCAAAGCAAACCTGGGTTCAAAATATGTTGTGTGGTTACCTCCGTAATAACTTAAACGAACTCCCGGTTTAAGTATTAATCCTTTGAAAAGGGAAATCCTATCCTGAAAATATACCGATGTAATCCATGCATTCTGATCTATATTATCATAAACATAAACATTGTCGGCATCTTTATGATAGTATATAATGTTTTTCCTGATTAAAAATCCAAAGTTCAACTGGTTAAAGTTATCGATAACGTGAGTGTTTTTCATAGATATGGAAAAATCCTTTAACTTGTTTCTGCTTTCGGCTTCAAAAACATTTTGAGAATCTGGCAAAAAATCCTGATCATGACCGTCGGGTTGTAGTTTTATAATACTGGTTTCGTTTTCCGAAGAATTGATATACCCGGAAGTACCTATGAGGACATTTGAAAAAAAGGAACTATTCCATTGTTTCTGCCAGCTGGCACTTGCACCATAATTATACCATAAACTAGAATCCTGGTTGGCTGTTTTATATAAGTTATTAATGTATGTATACGAATTCTTATAATAATCTTTCCCTTTGTATAAACTGATGGAAATATTCTCGTTATTACTGATACGATAATTCAGTTTTCCGTTTAAGTCGTAAAAAAAGAAAGTGGGCTCGCTTATAATTGTATCGGATGATTCCTTGGTAACATAGGGTACTGTTTTATCAAACAAATTTTTTGCCAGGAACGTTTTGTAGATATCAGAATAAGAGCGTCTTCCGGCAGCAACAATAGTGAGTTTTTTAGTAATTGGAACCTCAGCAGCCAGGTTTACACTCAGAAGATTAATATCAGCAGAAACTTTTGGTCTCATAAGGTTTCCGGATTTCCCAGTAATATCAACAACTCCGGAAATTCTTTCGCCGTATCTGGAATCGAATCCACCCTTAAAGACCTGTATATCCTTAACAATATTCGGATTAACAGATGAAAAAACACCATAATAATGACTTAGATTATACAAGGTCTGCCCATCGAAAAGTATAAGGTTCTGATCGCTTGTTCCACCCCGAATGCTAAGTTCCGACGAACTTTCGGAATAACTAATTCCTGGAAGTAGCTGCAGGGTCCTGAAAATATCGGTTTCAACAAGAAGTGGCATATCAATGAGCCTCATTGGATTTACAATGGTAGCGAAATCAACATCACCCCTGTAATCTACCATCTCAACTTTGCTTCCCAGTACATCCACCGAATCGATTATATTTACCTTGTGTTTTAAGCGAAATGTTTGATTTACATCAGGGTCGGTCCAGTTTAAAAGTGTATCTAACGGATAATAACCAATGTAACTAACAGTAACATGCATTGGATTAGCCACAATGTTTTTAATACTGAAAGTGCCATTGGTAGAAGCAGAGACAATTATATTCTGGGAGGGCATTATCACAGAAGCAAAAGGCAATTGTTCTCCTGTTTCAGAATCAACAATGGTACCTAATAACTGACATTCTCTGATAACTGGTGCCGATTGTTGCGGATCTCTATCAACAATCAGGTAACTCCCATGTTTATAAACATATGTAAAACCTGAATTTAAAAGAAGGTTGGCAATAAACTCATCTCTGGTTTTTCCGGAAACTTCTCCGATTACATAAACAGAACCTAATCGCTGGGCATCGTAAGCAACCTTAAAATGATATATATGTGAAGAATTGAGTAATGCTTCGGAAAGGGCTGTACTTTGGTTGAAAGTCAGTTTGAATTCCTGTGATTTTAAATCAGTGGGAATTATTATAATAAGAAGGATTACACATAAAAAAGCCCTATTTAGATTTGTTTTTAATGAGTATTTTGCTGTTACTTCCAATTTCATAGGTTAAGTCCATTGGTATACATATCAGATCTAACGCTTCTACCAGATTTTTATTTGTAAATCCTCCTGTATAATTTTTATCATCAATTTTAGGTAGTACAAATGTAACATTAAATTGACGTTCCAATTCATCAAAAACTAAATTTAGTGAAGTATTTTCAAAAGTAAACTCACCAATACGCCAAACAGCTGTTGAATTAATGTTGTTTTCTTGTTTGACAATAAGTTTGTTGTTTTCGATGTAGGCCGTTTCATTAGGTCTGATGGTAACCGACCGATCACCTGATGTAACCTGTATTTTGCCCGTAAAGCAACTCACTCTGAAAGAGTTTTCTCTTGCATAAACATTAAAGGAAGTGCCCAAAATTTTAATATTGGCCAGGCTTGTTGAAATAGTAAAAGGAGCACCTTTTTCCACATTAAAAAATGCTTCGCCTTCAAGTGTAACATTTCTTTTTTTGTTGAACTTCCCTTTATTATAAGTTATTTTGCTATCAGCATTCAAAGAAATCATTGTACCATCGGGTAATCGATAATCAGTCTGATGTCCTTTTTCAGCAATTACATTCTCAACAGGGATATGTATCCAGAAAAACCAAACACTGATGAAAATAATAACTGCAGCAGCTATAGCTGATATCCAATGATAATTATATTGTTTGTGCAGCTTGATTACAGG
>JAHEEB010000967.1 GCA_024640925.1 Bacteroidota bacterium
CGAGTGCATCGTCGATAATTAACTCAACAGCATTTCGCAAGGTGCCGATTGAGCCCCTGAGGTCGTGACTTAGAATGGAAATGAGTTTTTCCTTAGAATGGTATGCTTTCTCCAATTCGAGAAGCAGTTCTCGATTAGCTTTATGTCGACGGTATATCAGAATGATTATGATTATTGTACTTGTAAGCAAAAGAATACAAACAACAGAAAGAACTACCCATAAAGCATTCTGCTTTTCAAGTAATTCGTTTTTAGCTTCAGTTATGGCTAGTTGTTTCTTTTGTTCATCGAATTTATATTTCGATTCAAGGCTTTGACTAAGCGACTGTCTACTCCTGCTTCTTAAAGAGTCTGTATAATCGTTACGCAACAAGGCATATTTAAAAGCTTCCTTATATTGCCCTTTGTTTGCATATAATTTATAAAGCAATTCGTAATTGAACAGGAAGATGTCATATATTTTAAGCTCCTGTGCCCGGTTTATTGACTTATCAGCATACTTTACAGCATTTTTATAATCTTTTCTTCTGAAATGTGTTAAGGCCATATAATAATCATCAATGCACATTTCGTAGTTCAATTCTGCCAGTGAATCGGATTTAAATGCCTTGTTGTGATAATAAAAAGCAGAATCGAAGTTGTTCATATAAGTATAAATAAGGCCTAAATGACTCAAGTCATAGGAATCGGTCTTTCCGGTTTGCCTTTTATTTATGTCAATAGCCTTATGTATATAATATAATGCCGAATCATAATTTTCTATCTCAAGATAGTAGGTGCTAATGTTATGGTAATCGACGGCAACCCTCATAAAATCATTCCTTTTAATATCTAGCTGCAATGAAATGCGATTGTTCAAAAGCGAACGTTCATAGTCTTCGAGAGAGTAATAGATATTGGCAAGCCGGTTATGACATTTCGATAAAAGATCTGAATTATTCTTTGCCAGCTCAGCCGCCTGATAAGCAAGATCAATTGCTGTATTGTTTTCGCCGACCATGGAATAAAAATCACAAACGCCAATCAAACTTTTAATTATATAATTTGTGTCTTTAATTTGTTCCGAAAATTCTCTTGCATTGATAAAATGTTCCAGGGAAGATTCAGGTGAGTTGCTTAATAAACTGTTCCCCAGTTCTAGTTCCAGGCGAATTTTTACGGTATCTTCATCGGCTTGTTTCAACATAAATTGCAGGCTGTCGATACGATCCTGCCAATTGGGATAGGCTAAATTTACTGATACAAAAACAATCAGAATTATGGCAAAGACAGTTTTTTTCATTTGATTTTGAAATGCACTTATTTTGTAGCAAAGATATTTTTAAAAACGAACATGATTGTATTATTTACAGAATAAGTCGAAAATACCCTAATAACGCGGATCTGGCTTTAGAGGCAATTTAGCCATTTTTTGTACCTCAATACTGGGGAACCCAAATTCTTCAACTACTTTGCCAAGAATAAGATAAACTCCATAACCACGAAAAGGGTATTTCTTAAGGGAATCGGGAAAATTTACCGTGTCGAAAAATTCACCTTCGATATCAAGAAAACAACCAAAATGCATCCATTCTTTTTTTACTGTGCGAACATACTTTACAGTGACAAGGTTTCCCAAAATACGAATAGTCTTTCCTTTGTTCTCTTTCAGGTGTCTGGCGAATATATTGCCTCTAAACCTTGTTTCCAGTAAGTCGAACATACTCATGCTTACCGGAAATCCCAGGAGTTCCAGTTCGTCGTAGGCATCTTCTATGGTTCCCTGTTCAAGTGGAGGCAGTTGGAATATCCGGGGTTTTTCTTCGAACATATTTTTCATTTGAGGTTTTTTTTCTTTTGCAGTAAGAAGCATATGTGCTTCCCAAAGCAGTTCTTTTTTTGTTTTTTTCAGAAACCGGAAGGAATTTAGCCGAATCAGAATAATTAACTGCTCCCGGGTAATTGATGTCCTTTGGATAAAGTTGTTTAGATCGGAGTAAAACCCATTCTTGATGCGTTCTTCAGCAATATGATTTGCTAAGTTGTATTCAAGGTTTTGAATATGAACAAATCCGATGAAAATGTCATTTCCGTTTATAGAAGTCAGGTAATGACTATTGTTTACACAAGGCAGGTGAATGTTGGCTTTTAGGCGTTTAGCTTCGTTAAAATATACCCAGCGCCGGTAGAAACCTCCAAAGTTGTTGATAACAGCAACAATAAACTCATGTGGGTAATAAGTTCTTAAAAAAAGACTCTGATAGCTTTCTACAGCGTATGAAGCAGAGTGGGCTTTCGAGAAAGCATATCCGGCAAACGAAGAAATCTGGCGCCATACTTCTGAAGTAAGTTTCTCACTATAGCCACGTTCTTTACAATTGTTGAAAAATTTGTCTTTGATTCGGTCAAATTCTACCCTCGATCGGAATTTTCCAGCCATGGCACGGCGCAAAATGTCGGCATCGGAAAGGTCGAGACCGGCAAAATGATGACAGATTTTAATAACATCTTCCTGG
>JAHEEB010000968.1 GCA_024640925.1 Bacteroidota bacterium
CCATATACCTTTGCAACTGGTACTTTCAGCTCTTCAGCAACTGCTTCCTGTACTTCGGCCGGAAGATACCCGAAGGTTCCCTGTACTTTGTGAAGAACATTAATCAACTCTCCCGCTTCGTTATTGAACGATTGAGCGATTTCCTTGATCTTATCTATTTGATCTTTTCTTAATTCAACTTTTATCCTGGACATATCAATAGTTTTTCGTCGTTAATACTTTCTGTCAATAAGTTTATTATTTAATAGTTATTTCATATAAATAATTTTCTTGCTCTTATCGACATAGTGTGTATGAAGCAAATGATGAGCTTTTTCACTCATTGGTTTACCCAGAAACTCTTCGTATAGCTTAATAATATAAGGATTTTGGTGAGATTTGCGAAGGGTTTTTCCTTCATCTTCCTTATAGATTGCCTCAAATCGTTTTTGGATAACGCTTGAATCTCCATGGTGAAGAGGTTGTCCACCACCTCCAATGCAACCGCCAGGACAAGCCATAATTTCAATTGCATGAAATTGACTTTTTCCGGTTTGTACATCTTCCAGAAGTTTTCTTGCATTGCCTAGTCCATGAGCAATACCTATTTTAATCGGAGTTCCGTTAAAATCTACAGTAGCCTCACGAATACCTTTTAGTCCGCGTAGTTCATAAAAGTCTACTTTTTTCAATTCCTTACCGGTAAATAATTCATAAGCCGTTCGAGTCGCAGCTTCAATTACTCCCCCGGTTGCGCCAAAAATAACTCCAGCACCGGTAGATTCGCCAAGAGGAGCATCAAAATCGGTATCGGGCAGATTCTTCAAGTCCATATTAGCGCGTTTTATAAAAGCTGCCAGCTCGCGTGTTGTGATTGAGTAATCTACATCAGGGTTTCCATTCACCTTGAACTCATCGCGTTGACATTCGTATTTCTTAGCCAAACAAGGCATTATAGATACAACAATTAAATCTTCCCTTTTAACATTTATTTTATCGGCAAAATAGGTTTTTGCTATTGAACCGAACATTTGCTGCGGTGAGCGTGCTGTTGAAGGAATATCGAGTAAATCGGTAAATTGTTGCTCAAAGAAATTAACCCATCCGGGGCAGCACGATGTAAGAATAGGCAGTTTAACCGTCTTATCACCTTTCAGATGCCGGGATATTCTGTCTAGAAGCTCTGTTCCTTCTTCCATAATGGTTAAATCGGCTGCAAAATCGGTATCGAAAATATAATCGAAACCTAGTTGACGAAGAGCAGAAACCATTTTACCAGTGACACGGGTGCCGGCTGGCATTCCAAATTCTTCACCAAGGGCAGCACGTACGGCCGGGGCAGTTTGTACTATAACCTTTTTATTTGGGTTTGCCAAATCAGCAATAAGTTTATTTGTATGGTCAACTTCAGTTAATGCACCAGTTGGGCAAACTGCAACGCATTGTCCGCAGTATGTACAAGGCGAATCTTCAATTTCCATTTCAAATGCAGGAGCTACAACTGCCATAAAGCCACGATTAACAGCAGAAAGAGCACCTACTGTCTGGAATTCGTTACACATAGTTTCGCACCGCCTGCACATGATACATTTGTCAAGTTCACGTATCAATGATGGAGAGAAGTCCTTCCGATAGGTAGACATTTCAGCGATATCCTGGTTTGGAATTTCGCGAATGCCGAACTTAATAGCCATATTTTGTAAATCGCATTTACCCGATTTTATACAGGAAAGGCAATCCTTCGGATGGTCTGATAAAATAAGTTCCATTATTGTTTTACGTGCATTTAAAACTCTTACAGAATGAGTTTTTACTACCATTCCTTCTGCAACCTCGGTTGAACAAGATGGAGCAAGGTTTTTTCTGTTCTCAACTTCAACTACACATATCCTGCATCCGGCAGGTTTATGCTCAATATTTAAATCTTCAAGGTGCATATAGCATAAAACAGGAATCTCAATCCCCATCTTTTTAGCAGCTTTGTATATGGTTGTCCCTTTAGGGACTTCAATTTCTCTGTTATCTATAATTAATTTTACTGTGTCCATTTTATCTTCCTCCAAACTATTTGACAATTACTGCATTAAACTTACATCTTTCGAGACAGGCTCCACATTTGATACATAAAGCAGAGTCGATATTATGAATTTGTTTACGCTCGCCTGATATAGCACCAACAGGACATGCCCTGGCACATGCTGTACAGCCAACGCAGTTTTCTTCTAATATTGAATAAGTCATCAATGCCTTGCAAACACCAGCCGGACATTTTTTATCGATTATATGGGCTTCGTATTCATGCCGGAAATGATTAATTGTAGCAAGTACTGGATTTGGTGATGAGCCTCCCAGCATACAAAGCGAGGTATCTTTTATTACATTCCCCAGGTTAATTAAGCTGTCAATATCTTCTTTAACCCCGTTTCCCTTTGTAATTTTATCCAGAAGTTCATATAACCGTTTATTTCCAATACGGCAAGGTGAACACTTTCCACATGATTCTTCGACTGTAAAAT
>JAHEEB010000969.1 GCA_024640925.1 Bacteroidota bacterium
TCTTCAGAAGTTCTTCATGTTTCTGAAGCAAAGCCTGGTACTTTTCTTTGAAATTCGGTTCAATAATATCTCCAACCCTCAACCCATTCCTGCCGGTTTTATCCATGTAAGTTGGGCCTATTCCGCGAAGGGTAGAGCCAATCTTGGTTTTCCCTTTCGATGCTTCTGATGCTGCATCCAGAATTCTGTGCGAAGGTAAAATAAGGTGTGCTTTCTTAGAAATTACAAGCTGTTTTTCCAGATCAACATTTAAATTCTTTAGTTCTTCAATCTCTTTCTTAAAAATTATAGGATCGATAACTACTCCATTACCAATAATGTTAATCTGATTTGTACGAAAGATACCGGAAGGTATAGTATGCAGAACATGTTTTATATTATTGAATTCCAGTGTATGTCCTGCATTTGGACCGCCCTGAAACCTCGCTACAACATCGTACTTAGGTGTAAGTACATCCACAATCTTTCCTTTACCTTCATCGCCCCACTGAAGGCCTAATAAAACATCTACTTTCATAATCTTCTGATATTTTTTTTGAAAAACCTCACGAAGGTACTAAAAATTTCAGCAATTAAGGTACATTGTTGAAAAGTGTACAAAATACTTTAAGATGTAGTAATGGTAAGGTTTTTAACAGTATTGTCTGACTAAATTAACTACGGGGCTTAGCTTTAATCTTTTTGCCATAAATATAAAGAGAATGATGAGAAAGCTGAAATCCGTTCAATTCGCACGCAGTGCGTATTATATCCTGCATACGAGGATCACAAAATTCAATCACCTCTCCAGAATCGACATCAATTAAATGATCGTGCTGTATACAATGATAAGCCTTTTCGAATTGAGCAATATTTTTACCAAACTGATGCTTTACAACTAAATTACAATCGAGCAATAATTCAATAGTATTGTATAAAGTAGCCCTGCTAACCCTGTAATTCTTATTTTTCATATAGACATAAAGGGTTTCAACATCAAAATGTCCTTCACGGGAATAAATTTCATCTAAAATAGCATAACGCTCCGGAGTCTTTCGGTGGCCTTTCTTCTCAAGGTAATCTGTAAATATTTTCTTTACAGTTTCTTTCGTTTCTACCGATATCATTACTTAGACTAATTAAAAATAAGACGCTAAGATAATACATTTTTTAATTTCGATTTATCCTTCTATTTTTCAATATATTATTACCCGATAATCTTTTCTACCCTTTTCACGCTTTTAACACCTTTTATTTTACTCAGGTTCATAATAAGGTTGTTAAGGTCTTTTGTGTCGTGAACGTATAGCTCTATTGTTCCATCCCAAATACCATCGTGACTTTCGAGATTAATAGTACGCATATTAACATTAAGTTGTTTGATAATAACTGTTGTTATATCGTTATAAATACCAAACCGATCGGTACCACCTAATGCGATTTTAATCAGGAATGAATACAGTTTGTGAGAGGTCCATTTGACATCGGTTATCCAATGAGCACAACTTGCAGATAATTTAACGGCTTCGGGGCACTTCGTTTTATGAACAACTACTTGGTTGGATTCTGCTTTGAACCCAATCACATCATCACCAGGAATAGGATTGCAACAAGGGGCAATCGTATAATTAAGCTTACTATCGTCTGATGTTTCTCTCAAATAAACCGTTTCATCTTTCTTTTCTTTTTCTTCACTCTCTTCTTCAAGATCATCGTCGGTAACATCCAGTTCCTCATTATTGGAACCAGTCATGAACTGTAAACCCCAGTATTTAATCCATTTGTTCTTGGTGTTTTTCTTCAGAACTTTCTTTAAATCATCAAGGGTTATAATTCCTATGGCAATTTTACTATATAACTCATCTTTTGAAGTAACATCATAACTGGGCAACAATTTGCGAAATATGCGGTGACTAGGTTTCAATTTAAGAGATTCCAGTTTTTCATCCAGTATTTGTTTACCTTTCTCTATCCTGTTTTTTGTTTCTGCTTTTAAGAAAGCTTTTATTGCCGATTTGGCTTTGGCGGTGTGGACTTTTTCCATCCACTCCATACGCGATTGGGGTTTATCGGAAGTAATAATTTCGACCTGATCGCCGCTTTTCAATTTGTGATTAAGTGGTACAAGTTTATGGTTCACCTTTGCACCAATTGCTTTGTGACCAATTTTTGTGTGAATACTATAGGCAAAATCAAGAGCATTGGAATTAGATGGCATAGTGCGGACATCTCCTTTGGGTGTGAAAATAAATATTTCTGCTCCAAAAAGATTCAGCTTAAAATCATCCAGGAATTCCAACGCATCGGAATTAGGATCTTCTAACAATTCGCGGATCTGCCTCAGCCATTTATCAATTTCATTCTCCTGATCGGTATTTTGTTTGTATTTCCAATGAGCAGCGAAACCACGTTCTGCAATTTCATCCATACGGGTTGATCGTATCTGTACTTCAACCCAGTTGCCTTTTGGTCCCATTACTGTGGCATGCAATGCCTCATATCCATTAGCCTTTGGA
>JAHEEB010000970.1:0-1034 GCA_024640925.1 Bacteroidota bacterium
TGATGATTCATAACTTATTTCGAACACTTCACAAACATAGTCGGATTCTTCACAAATTATGTCGAATAATTCGCAACTACATACTTATAATTCACAGATTTAGTCAGACGATTCACAAACCACCTCGGATTATTTTCAAATTCAATCGGATAATTCACAACCTATTTCTGATGATTCGCACCGAAATTTAAATCAGATAATCTAATAGATGGCCACTCAGCCAACCAGTTTTAAATATTGTCTTATAAATTTCACAATTTCATCCATTGCTTCTGTAGCTTCCGGAAAAAATGGAGCTAATAAGGGATAACAGTGAACCATACCTTCTCCTTTTCTAAATGTCACATTAACTCCGGCTTCTTTTGCTTTAATGTAAAATTTCTCACCATCCTCAAATAATTCATCATCAACACCCGAATTTATTAATATAGTTGGAAGTCCTTTTAAATCGCCAAACAAGGGGGATATGAGAGGGAAACTTGCCTGGTTGTTGCCAACATACTGTTTGCTAAACACAAACCACGAATTTAAAGGGGCTGGAGATTTTCTGTTTTTAGTTGTATAAGAATCGCTTGAACAGGTCAAATCAGTCCAGGGCGAAATAGCAACGGCAGCAACTGGCAATGAAATATTACGCTCTTTTAATCCAAGCAGAACCGACAGGCATAAACCACCACCGGCAGATTCTCCGGCAACAACAATATTTTCCGGTTCGTAGCCTGAGGTGAGCAACCACAGATATATTTTTATAGAATCGTCTAATGCCGCAGGGAAAGGATTTTCCGGGGCTAAACGATATTCGTAAATCAACGTTTTAACACCTGTGTTTTTTGCGAATTTCGACACAAATCCCCTATGATCATTACAAGAACCAGAAACATAACCTCCACCATGCACATATAGCAACACTTTCTCGTGATTTGCCCCATCGGGGATCAACCATTCCGATTTTATACCATCAATGTTCTGTTCATTAATAACAATTCCGGCCGGAATTTTAGCGTATCTTGAGGCACCTTTTTCGCAACGTTCCC
>JAHEEB010000970.1:1044-2492 GCA_024640925.1 Bacteroidota bacterium
ATTCTCATTAAAACTCTCTTTTTTAATTTTGCCTTTCAATAAATGGCTGTTTCTTATGAAGAAATTAAATAACCTGCTTTTAAAACTCATTGTCTTTAAAGTTTATAGATTTCGGGCATAAAATTCATAAACTCATATTACAAAACACTTCACTTATGTTAATTTCTGGTTTTAGCGTAGTTTTTTTCTTATTCGGCTCATGGATTGAGGCGCAATCCCTAAAAATGTCGATAAATATTTAAGGGGTATTTTGGGGATCAGATCAGGATGTTTCTCTAATAGTTTTTGATAACGATATTCAGCGGTTTCAGTTTTCGTTTCATTCAGTAAATCTTCGAAATGTCCCTGAACTTCATTTACAAACATGCGGGTGAAAGAATTCCACGATTTCAATTCCAATAATTCATTCGACTGATTGAAGGATGTTCGCCAGACTATCGTTTTTTCAAGTGTCTGGATATTTTCCATTGAAGGTTTTTGATTTCTGAAACTATCGCGGGAAGTAAAACAATAAGGAGCTACAGTAAAAAACTTCGTAATGTCGTCCCCTTCATTATCAACAAAATATCGAATGAGCCCTTGTTCAAGGAAATAGAAAAACTTACAGACTTTTCCCTTCGAAAGAATGAATTCCCCTTTAGCAAATTCCTGCATTTCAAAGTTTTGTTGAATAATTTGCCATTCGTTATCCGGTAACTTTGTGTATTTTTCTATAAATCTTCTAAAAGCAATCACACCGTTTATATTTGGTTGTATTAATCTTTTCAAAGATAAAATAATGCTGAACAGATCGTTGTTGATTAGAAAAAAGTTGTTGCAGATTCAGATAATCGAGTCGATGCTTTTTATCAGCTCGTCTCTCTTTTGCATCAGATCAATCATTTCCGGTTTCTGTCGAGAAAATGTATAACGTATTCTAGCAAGCGTTTTAACGAAAAAATTTCTGATGGAATAAGCTACCAGCCCGAAAAGTGGAAGTGTTGCTATAAAAAGGATAGTAATCCACCACCAGGGAATAAAAACGATAGCTAACACAGCCAGAATAAAATAATAGACCGCCTGGATAAGAATGCCCATCCCCCACTTTGCTGTACTTTGGAACTGCATGTCTTTAATATCCCTGAAATAGCGGGCGGGAATATAGAAATGAGGCCAGTTGGTAAACAGTCCCAACAAAAACAAGGGCGATAATCCGAGAATGGCAATTAAGTAGAGAGTGTTTAACAGAATGGAATACTTCTCTTTTCTTAAAACCCAGTTACGCAAATTGAGTTTGTCGCGCAAAGAAGCATACTGCTTAAATAATGTATCAATCTGTTTCATTCTCTCCGGATCTTTTGCAAGGCAGCTATCCAATTTTCCGATTAGTTCTTTATCAGCATCAAATCCATTAGCCAGCGAACCCTCTTTTAACCCGAGCATCTTCAACATAAATGGCCTGTAAAATT
>JAHEEB010000971.1 GCA_024640925.1 Bacteroidota bacterium
TTATAATTTCTACTCATAAACATTCTAAATTTACAGCAAGTTAGTAAACTTACAAATTAACAACAACATAGTAACTCCTGATTAACTGAGAAAGGCCACAAGTCACAGACTTGCGGCAGTTTAGGGGGGCTTTGATGATTTGAAAATATTTAATGTATAATTTGAATTTATAATGAAAAAACATCTAATCTTAATCTATATTGTCGGTTTTTTGTTAGCCGCATGCAATAATCTTAATAGCAAATTAGAAGGTCATTGGGTTGTTTCACAAGCCTATTATCATAATAAACCAGTTATGTGGGATTTATATGGAAATGGATTCAGTCTAAAAGATGATAAAGTTTGTAGTCTTCCAACTGGTGCTTATGCTAAAGAAGATAAAACCATGAATAAAGGTGAATGGATTCTTCTAAAGGAAAATAAAAAGATATTTCTTAAGATTACAACATCAAACTTCTTATTTAATAGAACTTTTGAAATTAAAAATCTTAGAACAGAAATTGATGAGATTAGTAAAGGTTATCTATTAAAAATGATACTAGAATCAGACAGCTTAAAATTAGATTGCGTTAAAGCCATATACTAATTTAATTTGAATTATTTAAATGGAGACTATTAATTTTTGTAAATAGCCTCCTCAATAATTACCTTATTGTGTTTGAATTATTATTGTTTTATTAACGTCTGTGGCATCAACATCTGAAGAAGTATTAGGTATATTGAATGTTTCAAATTTTTTTGGTTTATCTTCTCCATATTCATTAAATATTCGCATGCCAATTTGATATATTTCATTATCATCGGTAGGATTCTCTCCTGTTAAGATAACTTGTGCAATATTTCCAAGATCCTTAATATTCATGTATTTATTGGGGATAACGTCGTTGGCATCAATTGCCTTTTGAATTGCAGGCCAAACTTTTTCTGCTAACACTCCTACATGTTCATCGACTAATCTCTGGTCTTCATTCATTTCGCTAGCAATCCAAGTAGATACGCTCCAATTTATGGAGTTTAAAACTATCATACCAACTGCATATCCTTTTGCTCCAGTTGATGCCCCTGAAACTGTTCCCGGTTTATAACTTGTATACCTTCGATCAATTGTTTTCCAATCCTTCCTCAACGGTCCTCCTTGTTGATGTAAAGTTGGATTCTGCATAACATCTGAATAACCGGAAAGACCATTATCTAAATTAGCTGCTTCGGGTGATATAGGTATGCTTGGAAAATCTATAGTTGCAGCCCTTCTTGGCCAACCAATATAACCATCAGGTGATTTTTCATAATTATCTCGAAAATTCCACCAATTTCTTGTTACATCATTGAAATTTTCAAGCTTAATATATGCCGCCCCACAATACATTTCAATTCTTGCTTCATCGGCTTTTAGATATTCCAACCCATCCAAATCAATTCCATCAATTACCCTATTCATAGCAAATGAATAGGGAGTCCAGCTTGGATATGACTTAAACAGCGGATCCACGCTCAAGAACTTCCCAATTCTTGGGTTATAAATCCGGAAGCCATAATCGTACATGTTCCCTGTGCCATGGCCCATGTCGTTGTCCATTTCTTTGCCGTTAAAGCCAAACCTGTAGTCTTTGCTTTGGGCGCTGTTGCCGGGTTGCAGCATACCAAAGGGGTAATAGTTGCTGGCCGAGGTTACTTCTACATCGGCGGCGGCAGTAAGCTGGTCGGTTACTACGGCGCGTATGTTACCAAGGTGGTCTTTCAGCTCGTAATACTTCTGGCCAACAAGGCGGGTAGCATAGAAGGTGGTGGCAGAGGCGGTGTTTGTCAAAGAACTTAATTCAAAGATAGGAATTTCTGCGTTTGCTGCAAACTCTGGTTCAAACAAGCTTCTGGTAAGGGCTGGCTTATACATACCCAACCTGTCGCTGCCATACAAAGGAACTTCGGCCTGCCTTAATATGGCTTTATACCCTGTACCGCTTTCGGCATGGTTTTGCTCGTAAACAGCCATAATATTGCCCGAGGCATCGCGCAAATACCAGGTAATGGTCACAGCGGTGGGGTCGGTTATGGTGTTTTTGTCAATTACACCGCCTGCAAAAGCCGGTTTTGTGTTTACGAATTTCTTTACACGGTTGCCATCTGCCCCATAAGTATAAGATATGTAAGCTTTCTGGTTGGCAGAGTTTTGTGCAGGTATTCCCAGCAAGAGGCTGTCCAAAAAGTAAATTTGCCACCAAGGCACAAAGCCCCAAAGACTCACAAAGATCTTATTTAAAAGACATTAACCTTAGTGATACCTTTGTGTCTTAGAGTCTTCGTGGCTATCAACTTTTTGGACACCTTCTTGTATTGAAATAGAAAAGTTTTAAACTTGTATTATCTCCTCCCCATACTGCCGCAAGTCTGCGACTTGTGGCCAATTCCTTATTATACCGGCAATACAACATTTACCATTCCTTTTCCTCCGGAATAGTCAGTTGCACTGCTATATTTATATTCATGTGGCTCA
>JAHEEB010000235.1 GCA_024640925.1 Bacteroidota bacterium
GATCGAATCACTATATATAATAATCCCCAGGTGAAATTTGGTGATGATGTGGATTTTACCATATCTCTTTGGTTTAAAACAAGATATTCATCTGGCCAAGAAAACGTTATCGATAAACAATTTGCTGGTTATGGGAACGGTTATTATATTTCAGTAAACAATGTTGATCCCGGATATTGTACAAAACAGGGACATGTTATGTTCTATGTCGGTGGAAGCGATGCATGCTCTGACGATATTGTGAATACTGATAACTGGACATTTATAACGGGAGTATATAACCACACGAATCAGAATATAAAAATATACATTAATGGAAAGCTTCAGTCTGATTATTCTGTTGGTGGCGGAAATATAGGCACGGAGCAGGATTTACTTATTGGGTGTGGTCCGACTTTAGACGCCCCAAGCGGTTATTATTACTTTCAGGGTAGTATCGATGATATTTACATGTCTAACCGGGTTTTAAGCCAGGAAGAAATCGAATGTTTATATCACTTAAGTTGCGCTATTCCTGCCCCTCAAGCTAGTAGAATAAAAGGACAAGCTACTGTATGTGCCGGTAATGAAAACCTAAGTTACACCGTACAACTGGCAGATAATATTTCAGTTTATTATTGGAACTATTCGGGAAAAGGTGTTACCCTATCCGGTAACTCAAATACAATAAGCCTTGATTATACAAATAATGCAACCAGTGGTTATCTAAGAGTAGTTGGCATTATAGAAGGTTCGGACAAAGTTGATACAGCTAATCTTTTTATTACTGTAAATCCATGCGACTCGGTATTAGAATATGAAATTAATATCCCAAATACTTTTACTCCGAACGGAGATGGTATTAATGAGTTTTTTTATATTCAGGATCTGCCTGCCAGTTCAAAGCTGATAATTTTCAACCGGCTAGGTAAAGCGGTTTATGCAACCAATGATTACCAGAACGACTGGGAAGGTAAAGATAATAAAGGTAATATACTGACTACGGATACTTACTGGTACATCCTTTCTTTGCCTGGTTACTCAAAGGAATTTAAAGGTTATATTTACATAAAAAGATAAAATCTTCCAATACGCTTGTAAGCACACAAAATAAAATATAGTTTTATATTGATATTTAATTTGCTTCGATACAATGAAACGTTTCCTGGAAATTGCAGCCGCCATTCTTTTGTTACTTTTGGGACTGGATGTATTTATAGTTAGGTTATTTGAGAATAGTCTTGGATCCATTCCTCTTTTCGGCAATGGATTGTTGAGTGATGGTTTTTGGATGTCCCCTGAAATGGGCTCTTATCGACGATTTATCCTCATAAGCAATTTAATTCGATTGCTATTTAGTCTCACGCTAGTAATCCTATTAATATTGAATAAAAGAGAGAAATTAAAGCTTATTATTTTATCCATACTAAGCCTATTTTACGAATACCTTTTTGTCTACTTTAAAATATGGAGTAGCTATCCCGCTATTTCTCTCCAGTATTTTTATGAATTCATTATTTCAGTTGTCTTAACGTTGATGTTTATCTTCTATTTCAGGAATAACAGGGAATATATACGTAGTTTGTATTTAAAGTCTTTCTGTCTGGTTAGTTTTCTGCTCTTGGTCTTATTTGCTGTATTTATAGGGTTTACCAAAATGGCAAAACACCGGATTGATGATGAAAAGGTACAAGACATAATGAAAAGCAAGTTCGATACTGCAAATATATATTCCACGCACGTTATGATACAGGATCCAGATTATTATTTACTTACAAAAAGGGCATTAAAAAATTATTCCGATATTTTTTCAATAGGTGATAGATTATATATGATGGCTCAGCTGGATAATAACAAAGATTTTCAGTGGAACTCTGAGATATTGTCAGGATCTGCCATTCTTTTAACGAACAAAGAAATATATGACACCATTTCATCATACAGTCCAAAGGATTTCTGGGAAGCTTTCCATAGAAAATATAAAACAAATCTGTCATTCCTGACAAAGCCTTTGTTTTCTTTGTCGGGCAACTATGCCATTATAGAGTATTCCTATTTCTGTGGTTCCCTGTGCGGGTGGGGAGGAATATTAATATTAAAGAAAGAAAGGAACAAATGGATAGTTATAAAAACAGGAATTGAAAGCTGGATTAGTTAGTTCGCTATTTGGACGCTTTCTGCAATTTTACTGTTTGATTGTATAACCCTTGTTTATAGAATCCCAAAAAATTCCTGGTACACATCCACAATTTGGACAATTTCTTAAATCCGTTATAGAAATATATTAAATAGTTGCCACTTGAAAAGCAACGTTTTATCTCATAAAAACATCTTAATTATAAAGGTTATTGATATGAAAATTAAACTCTTTTTTCTGATTTTCGGGTTTTTATTTCTGTTCTCAATCTCTGGATTTTCGCAGAGTCTTTCTTTAATACCTAACCCCGAAGGATTATATCCCTTTTTCGATCAACCAATTATATACAAGAATAGTTTATATACTGGTTATGTTAGTCCTAATCGTAAATATTACCTGGTAAAATTCGATGGGACTAATTTTACTGTCTTTCAGAACAGGGACAGTGCTGATTTAGGTTTTTGGGGTCATTTTTGTATATTCAATGACACACTCTATTTTACCTACATAAAGAAAAAGTATACCGGACAAATTGCTAAATTCGATGGTAATACTTTTACTTTATACCCAAATCCCGATACATCAAAATATGGTTTTATAATGCCTGCTGTCAGAGGTCCTGAAAATTTATATTGGCCATATCACAACAAATATAATCACTCACAGCTGGCTTTTTTAAAGGGTAATAAAATTACTCTACTTGATAATCCTGATTCTGCGACAAACGTCTCGGGTTATATGGGAAATATGTTTAAAAATGAGCTATATCTTTTATGTTTACAGGGAGGAATAAGTCATTTGGCGAAGCTTACAGGTGATAAATATTATATTTTCGATAATCCAAGTAGTGACAACGTTAGGATGGGCCAAAAGATAAATTTTAACAATCATTTATATGTGATATATACTAATAATAAATATCGTACGCAATTAGCAGAGGTAGACGATTCGATCTTAACCTTGATTCCTAATCCAGATACATCTGATCCCGGATTATGCGACTCAGCAATAGCATTTAAAAATAATCTTTATTGGTCTTATCGGACAAAAAATTCTATCTGCCAGCTTATTCGGTTTGATGGTAATAATTATACATTAATTAATAATCCTGACACAAATGGTTATATGGTTTACCAATGGCCAAAGCCAATTGTATTTAAAGATCACTTGTATTGGAAATATGGACAGAAAAAATATGGTGAAAGTAATATTGTAAAATATGACGGACAGAAATTCACATTTTTACAAAATCCTTTTAGCGGAGGAGGAGAGATATTTGATAAACCCATTGAATACAGGGACAGTTTGTATTACAAATACAATAATTATTTAGTAAGATGTGAAGATACTTCTCTGACACTTATAGGGAACCCTGATGATACAGTTTTGAGAGATGGATTTTATGGATACTATGGAAATTCCATTGTATATAACGACACAATGTATTCTAGCTATATAACGATGAACAATGGTGCTCAAATGGTAAGGTACCCATCGGCAGTTAATAAGACTTATACTATTAAGTTTATTAAATTAAACTGGTTAGAATCAGAATATAAACAAAAAATATCAGAAGAGCCCCTTTCTAATATTGATCCAACGGTTGAAGAGGAGACTGAACCGATTAAAGTATTTCCCAATCCGGCAAAGGGGACAGTTCAGATAACAGGAAAGGAAGATGGTATTATACAATCTGTTGAAGTATTTGATCTTGTTGGTAAGATGATTTATTATGAACAAGTTGATGGTAAGGCAATATCTGTTGATCTAAGTTATGAGGCGAACGGGATTTATTTTATTCATGTAACTACAAACTATGGCATGGAAATCAAAAAGCTTATGATTTTAATGTAATTGTGCTCTACATCAATAATCAACCGTTACTCCAGCATCTGTAAGTTTCTTTATTTGTGATGCGTTTACCTGGGTATCAGTTAAATTGACATACTCAAGATCTTCAAGTTCTAAGAGCGGCGTGATATCATTGATTTTATTGTTCGACAAATTAACACTTTTTAATTTCAATAAATTACTTAATGAATCAATGTACCCGATTTTATTGTCTGAAAGATTCAGTTCTTCGAGTTCAGAAAGGCTTTCAAGAAGCGAAAGATCAAAAATCTGGTTGTTGGACAAGTCAATTGATTTAGCGTGAATGCAAAATTGAACCCCATCCAAATCGTTAATGTAAGATGAGGATAGCTCGTACTCATCGCAATCTTCTAAATAAATGGATGGATATTCAATATCAGTATGTCCGTATTCCCTTATTTTTATTGCATCATAAAAAGTATACCCTTTTATTTTTGACTCGGAATTTTTTGTTTTTACAGAATCATAAATTATACTGAACCCTTCGGCGTTTACGTCCCATTCATATACAGGCGAATAATCGATGTCCTCATAACTATCTAGCGATGCAGCTATTTCATCAATTCGTTCTAACTGCAAAATATGAGAATATCCCAGCAATCCATCAAAATTGTTTTGCTCCAGGAGTTTATTCATCTCATTGATATGATGGCTGGCTCTATCCGGATGATACAACATCATTAATTTGGAGAATCCTTTGCCGTTGCTTTGTACCTCAAGGAAAATATAGTTGCTGATGATTTCCGATATTTTTTTGAGTATCGTATATTGTTTATTCTTGTATAAATTTATCAGTGTAAGCGATATCTTATTCAGATTGCCAACCGAATAAGCTTCGGTGAGCTTTTTATGTAGTTCTGCAATGGTCATATTTATGATGGTTTTATTTTAATGCCCCGAATTTCAATGTTTAAAATTATCAAATCTGGTTTATGTTTATGTATACTTTATAAAGAATAGTTAACAGTGAATAGTGAATAGTGAATAGTGAATAGTGATCGGTGGTTGGTAATTAGTTATCAGTTTTGGGTTATGTTCTCATGAACCAACCTTTTTACACAGGGTCTGCTGATTAAGTAAAGCCCAATGTATAGAGGGTGTCCAAAAAGTTGATAGCCACGAAGACTCTAATACACAAAGGTATCACTAAGGTTAATGTCTTTTAAATAAGATCTTTTTGAGTCTTTGGGGCTTTGTGCCTTGGTGGCAAATTTACTTTTTGGACAGCCTCATGTTTATAGAAAAAGATTATTGCATGGTATTCGACCCCAGCCGGGATCGCAATCATTGTATCAGCTTTTTTCTATAAACATTTAAACCCTCGGGGTTTAAAACCGCGAGTCCGGAACAATGAACCAGAAGGTTTCTTGCTGAAGAGAGCCCGAAGGGGAAAAAGAAAAATTAACCAGACCTCAGAGAGGTCATATGTTTATAGAAAAAGATTATTGCATGGTATACGACCCCAGCCGGGTCGAACCTATGGGAGTGCCATTTCCATAAACATTTAATCCCTTACGGAATTGTCCCGTAGGGACAAAATATTGGTAGAATAGTTATTACCAACACAAAAAAGTCCCGTAGGGACGTAATATTGAACCGTTTAAATCAGGCTTACATTTTTTTCTACCCGTATTTAATCCCTCCGGGATACTGAATAAATTTCAGGACTAAAGGAATCATCTCCACACTAAAGTTCTTTATAATCTTTCAAGAGGAAATAATTTCAATAAACAAATCGTGTCGAATAATTCGCAACTACTAACTGATGATTCATGATTTTTTTCAGGCTCTTCACAAACCTTATCCAATTCTTCACAAATCATTTCGTACAATACATAGCTAATTTCTGATGATTCAGCGATTCTTTCGGGCTCTTCACAAACCCTATCCGATACTTCACAAATAATGTCGAATATTTCACAAATCCTTGCTGATAATTCACAGATTTAGTCAGACGATTCACAAACCTCTTCAGATTATTTTCAAATTCAATCGGATAATTCACAAACTCTGTTTTATGATTCACATCCCTTTTCCCGTTTAGCAATTGGTTTTATGTTTTATTCACTTGCCTTGATTAGTCTATCCGGGTAACCAATAAATTAGAAAAATGAGCCTCCGTGCCCGGACCAATCCACAAACCAATTTTTCCTTCCACATCAGCACCTGATTTTAAATCGTTCACTATTAATGTAGGTTGAGAATTTCCATTTACATAGAGTAGAGCTTTCTGTCCTTTTATCTCAATCTTTACTTTTGTCCATTCGCCTGGTACCAAATCGACATACGATTCGTATTTTTCAGGAAAGTCTTTTCTCAATTTATACCACGGATAGTCGGGAAAAGAAATATACTGAACGGAATGATTTCTGCGAATCTGATCTTCTGCACGTCCATTTGTCGGACGAAGATAAAGGCAGTCAAATTTTGAATTATCATCATTGATTCTAAAGGCTATACCCACAAAACCCCTTGCTTGTTCCGACGAGCCTTCAGCAGGTTTTCCGGCAAGGTCAATTTCAATCATTCCGTTTTTAAAATTCAGGTTGCTTATTTTCACAAACTTAACTTCGGTATTCTCTCCATTGGTGTCAATTACCTTTATTGATTCTTTCCCTGAATAATTTTCTTCTGATGTATTTACGTTAAAAGAGATCAACTCATTGTTTTTAATCAACGGTATTGATTCTTTTTCTGTTTGAGAATACAACGTATTTGTTAA
>JAHEEB010000972.1 GCA_024640925.1 Bacteroidota bacterium
GTCTTGCTGCTATTCTAATCTTTAAATATATATTTACCGATTTCTCACTGATAGAGCATGTGGTGGGTAATGCCCACCGCGAAGGGGAATGGAGAATTCTTTTAAACCTCCTTGGCTTATTGTTTGGGTTCGCCATTTTAGCAGAGCATTTTAAAGAATCCAGGTTCCCTGAAATATTACCAAAATTTTTACCAAACAACTGGAGAGGTGGTTTTGTATTATTAATCTTCATTTGTCTTCTTTCTTCATTTCTCGATAATATTGCAGCCGCCATGATTGGTGGAACCATAGCCATGGTTGTATTTAAGGGAAAAGTACATATTGGTTATCTTGCAGCTATTGTGGCAGCAAGCAATGCCGGAGGTGCCGGGAGTGTTGTTGGTGATACTACCACTACCCTAATGTGGATAGATGGTGTTAATCCCCTGAATGTTTTGCATGCTTTTGTCGCTTCGTTTGCAGCCCTTGCTTTTTTTGGTGTTATCGCATCAATTCAACAAGACCGGTTTAACCGTATAACCAGCGATGCTCCTCTAAATGTTCAAGTCGATTGGGGAAAGATATTTATTGTTTTTCTAATTCTCGTTTGTGCAATTATTACGAACTGGACTTTGGATTTTCCTGCTTTGGGCGTATGGATTGCTATATTAATAGGTGCTACTTTCCGAAAAACACCATGGCATGAATTGAAGAATTCTTTACAGGGAACAATATTTCTTATGGCTTTGGTTACATGTGCCTCTCTGATGCCAGTAGAAGAACTCCCACCCGCATCGGTTTGGACTGCCTTTGCACTAGGATTTGTTTCTGCTGTGTTCGATAACATACCACTTACCAAATTATGTCTTGAACAAGGAGGTTACGACTGGGGTGTTTTAGCATATACTGTTGGTTTTGGTGGCTCAATGATATGGTTTGGTTCATCAGCAGGCGTGGCTCTTTCAAATATGTACCCTGAGGCAAAGAATACCTTCACATATATAAAGAAAGGATGGCATATAATAGTAGCTTATATTATTGGATTTTTCGCTCTGATAAGCACGTTGGGGTGGCATCCTCATGCACCTCACAAAGAGAAAAATATACCGCAGGAAACAAGTATTTCCAAAGAATAACCTGCATTCATAAAGATATTTTACAAGTAAATCGGATCTCTTTTGTCGATCTAAAAATTTTTAGGTAACCAAATCAGATCGTGTTTGACGATCTAAAAAATTTTAGGTAACCAAATCAGATCGTGTTTGACGATCTAAAATTTTTTAGGTAACCAAACCGAATCTTATTGTTTCTCAAAATATTTGGGTAACCAAAACCATTCCTTGTATTCCTCTAACTATTTGATTTCTTTATTTCTGTCTGTTAATTACAAACGTGTTGGTATCGAATGTTAAGTTCTTCAAAAGCAGAACCGTGATCAGGAATGAATATTAAAAACGATAACAAACTATTTTTTAAAGTTTGAAATCCTGACTAACCACAGAAAAGCTAAATATCAATTACCTCAATTCCTGGAATCGAAGATTCTATGGGAATTGTATCGATATGCTTAGCTTTTAGTATGGCCAGATCATATCGGATTTTTGCCAGAGGCACGTTTTTGTCACCTGTGTTTACCTGTATACTATATTCTGTAAAGTCGCGACCTCGATTTACCGTTGGTTCATCGGCAAAAAGATTATTGTCGCTCAAGTATTTTTCAATGGCAAGGGTACTTGTGTTTGGGACATTAAATAGTATCATGACTTTATTTTCGGCATTGACCGAACCATAAAGGTTTAATAGAAACATGCGCAATAATTCTATCTTTTCAGGATTATTTTTAAGAGTTGGATTAATATAAATGCCTGTTTCCGATTCCAGCACAGTATCGATAATTTTTAAGCCATAATTTTTTATTGCGCTACCCGACTGGGTTATCTCAAGTCCTATATCAGCTCCTTCGTTCATCACTTTAGCTTCCGTTTTTCCCCAGGTTTCATAAACCAGTATTCCCTGGTTAATACGGGAAGGAGTTTTATATTTCTGAACCGAGAAGGATGAATATTTTTCGAACAAACCGGCTTCTCTCATGCGTTCCTGAATCCAGTTCAGGGCAAGGTATGGCATTTCCGAAACAACAGTAAGCAATTGATTTTTTGAAAAGAAATCTTTTAAGAAATCGACAGTTGTCTTAAACTCATTGCTACGGGTTATCCCAACTATTCTTACTCCTCCGCGATTAAGCGAAAGTACTTTCTTTAATGATAGCTCAATTTTATATTCCAGTTTGAGTTCTATTATTCTTTCTTTGATCCAGTCGTCGCCTGCAATGGCTACATCAAGTTCCCCAATACTAAGCTGAGAACCAAATTCCTGTGGACGGCCATCCCAACCATATAAATAATTAACAGTGGCAAATTTACTGGGTCCCCCAGAATCGTACCCCGATGTTTTAAAACCAGATGTTTCGAGAAGCTGTATTAGATTGCCACCACGACTAGCATTTG
>JAHEEB010000236.1 GCA_024640925.1 Bacteroidota bacterium
GGAGGAGAAGAGTCATCTTCATATGGATATTTTGGACGACTTAATTATGATTATAATGGGAAATATTTGTTGTCAGGAAACTTGCGTTACGATGTTTCTTCGCGGTTTGCGGAAGATTTCAGGGTTGGAGTTTTTCCTGCTCTTTCTATAGGATGGAAATTCTCAGAAGAATCGTTTATGAAAAACCAGAGCATAATTAGTTTTGGTAAAATACGAGCAGGTTATGGTAAAACAGGTGCAAATGCGCCGGATATTTATGGATATTATAACTCCGTGTTGACAGATAATGGGTTTTATAATTATATTTTTAATGGCAGTGATGATCAGGTCACAGGTGCTTCAATTGCGCGATTACCAAACAAAGAAATGCACTGGGAAACCATGATTATGTCCAATGTGGGGCTGGATTTGGGCTTCTTGAACAACAGTCTAAGCATAAGTGTTGAATTGTTCAGGAAAAGGAACGAAGATATGTTGATCTATAAAAATGTTCCTTATTATGCAGGGGTTTATATTGGAGAATTTGCAGCTCAATTAAATAACGATCCACGTCCGTTAACAAATATTGGAAGTGTAAATAATAACGGATTTGAATTTTCTGCTGAGTATAAGCTCGCTATAGGTGAATTAAAAGCAAATTTTGGGACAAACTTTAGCATAATTAAAAATGAAGTTACCGATATTGACGGTGATACTTTGTTATATGGTAAGCTTGGTGTTAATTTTTCTGACATTAACCGCACCTATTCAGGCGAACCTATGTCTCAATTTTATGGTTATATTACGGAAGGAATATTTACCTCAGTCGATGAGATTAATACGGTTGCTCCAACAGCTGCTGGATTTGATGCAAACAAACATGCCTTCCAAAATGCGAATACAACTTTAGGCGATTTTAAATTCAAAGATACAAACCATGATGGTGTTATAAACTCAGCAGACAGGACAAATATTGGAAATCCTATTCCAAAATTTATTTTTGGATTTAACCTGAATCTGGAATATAAAAGTTTTGATTTCAGTCTCTTCCTTGAAGGAAAACTTGGACAAAAAATATTTAATGGGGCAAAATATTATTACCTGGTTCAGAATGAAAATGGCAATAAACTTACTATGGCCCTGGATCAGTATTATGGCGATATTTACACAGAAGATGGCACCTTATTGTATGAAGGCAATACAAACACCAATTTGCCAAGGCTGAGTTATTCTGATCCAAATAAAAATTTTACTAATGTATCTGATTTCTACGTTGAAGATGGTTCCTATGTCAGATTGCGAAACCTGCAGCTAGGATATACTTTGCCTAAAGAATTAGTGAATAAAATCGGGATTGACAGAGTGAGAATATATGTGGGCGCCAAGAACCTTCTGACATTTACAAAATACAGCGGATTTGATCCGGAAGTTGGAAGCGATGAGCCTCTTGTTCAGGGAATAGACCGTGCTGGTGGGTATCCTCAAAACAAGATGTATCTTTTCGGCGCTAATCTTCAGTTCTAATTATCAACAAAATTAAATTCGAAAAAAAATGAAAAAGATACTATTAAATATAATAGGGCTGTTGCTTTTATGTTCGGTTTGGAACGCATGTTCAAAAGACTTTGTTGAGACCGAACCTATAGCACAATCTACAGAAGTTACCTTCTATAAAACTATGGCAGGTGTGGAATCTGGAGTAACAGCATGTTATTCGGTATTAACCGCTATTAAAACCTTTGATTTGGATATTTTGATGACTATGGGAAGTATTGCATCAGATGAAGCAGAAGCAGGTGCTGCTGGTAAAACCGATGTAATAGAATATCAACATGTCGATCAATTGGCTTATACCTCAGCTGAGGCCAATGTTTTAGACAGGCCCTATGGTTTTATTTACAGAGGTATAATGTATTGTAATACTGTGTTGACAAAAATACCTGAATTTCAGAGATCAGACGACCCCGATAATTATGATTCATTGCTTTTACAAAAAAGATATGGTGAAGCTTCTTTTATGAGAGCATTTTATTATTTTACTCTTACCCAGATATATGGTGGCGTACCTCTTATCGATCACCTGCTAACTGGTAGTGAATATAATCAAAGCAGAGCTGAAATTTCTGATTTATATGATTTTATTAAATCAGATCTTCATGTGGCTATTGCTAATTTACCAACCCATACTGAATGGGGCGCTGATAATATTGGTCGTGCATCAAAGGGTGCAGCCGAGGCTTTATTGGCAAAGGTTTTCTTATATGAATCATCTTATGCAAAATATTGTACCGATGATGGTACTTATAACGGTTTAGGAGTTAGTCGCTTTCAGGGAATGAGCGAGCATTGGGACTCTGCAGCATATTGGGCAGAACAGGTTATTGCTTCTGACAATTATGGATTGATTGGAGAAAACGGAGAACGTTTTAATACCTGGCGGGATCCCGATCCAGCTATTGCAAACACCGGTGGATATCAGTATATTTTTATGCTTGCAGCCGATAATTCAAAAGAAGGTGTGTTTGAAATTCAGAGTGCTACAGATGGAGAAGAGTGGTTTGATACCAAAGGAGAAGCTTATATCAGGTGGTGTGCCCCAAGAGTGCTTAATATAGGTGGTACAACTCAGGATTATGGATGGGGTTGGTGGTGTCCAACCGATTTTCTGGTAAATCAATACGAAACTGGAGATCCTAGGTATAAAGCAACAGTGATGGAAGAGGGAGATACTCTTTTGCATACAACGGGTTGGGTAACAGCAAATTTTGATGCTTTAAGAGATGGAACCGGATTACATCGGGCTACACGTAAATATGAATGTTCTCCGGCTGAATTCTGGAGCCTTGGTTTAGGATGGGAAGAAGGCCCGATTAATATAAAATTGATTCGGTATGCCGATGTTCTGCTATTCGCTTCAGAAGCTTATTTTGAAATGGATAATACAGAGAAAGCTCTTGAATACATCAATTTGGTTAGAAAACGTGCCAGAATGAGTGGCCCCGATGGTGATGCAGGTAATCCAAAAGAATTAACCGCAATAACTCACGACGATATTGTTCATGAACGCCTAGTTGAGCTTGCTCTTGAGGGGCATCGTTTTTGGGATTTGGTTCGCTGGAACCTTGCTAAAACATATCTGGATCATACACTTGCAGATGGAACCGCGGTTACCTTTATTAAAGGAACTCACGAATTTTATCCTATACCTGATGAGGAAATCTCACAATCGAAAGGAACAATAAAACAATACCCGGGTTGGGAATAGAGTTAGGAATGAAAAGTTGATAATAAAAAAAGGGGCTGATGATGCCCCTTTTTTTCATACTTTATTCTGTCGTTTCTGTATATTTTAAATTCTCAAAAGAACCACCAGAAATAGAAATACTTGATGTGCCTAGGCTGGCATTCCAAACTGCAAATTCAAAAGTTCCAGATATTTCTTTTGCTGATGTGTTAACCTCAGTAAGTACAACTCTGCCGGTGATTGCGGCATATGTATCTTCGGTAGTTGCTGTTAACGATTTTTTATACACAGCTTCACATTGAATCGAACCTGTTCCTAAAATATATGTGCCCGCAGTTGCACCCGAAACGGTGATCGATATTGATTTTCCGTCAAGAGAGGTGCCAGTTATCACAAACTTCTGATTGGTAAGTACTGTAACTCTTGTTACCGCACTCCAGGCCACGCTGTTAATCTGTGCACTCATAGAGGCTTTTGGTTTATCTTCATCTTTCGAACAACCAAGCAACATGCTGATGGTTAGTAATGAATAAAATAATTTTTTCATATGAATATGTTTTATTTAACAAATATAGCAGGTATTGTCAATATAAGGGAATTTTGTTAAAGCAGAAATAATTAAAAACCGAATAGTTGAAAATCACATTGACTTCTTTTGACACAGAGAAAAAGGATTCCGGGTGTAAACTCGTAAGAACACTTTATATGAAATAAAGAACTAAATAAATTAAGTCTAAAGTTGAAAAATAGGTTATTTACGTTATCTGTTTTTTTTATAGATTTAAAGAAATTTTTTCTATTTAAAATTAAAATCAACTAAAAAATGAAAAATTATTTATTATCACTAATGGTGGTTTCATTTGTTTTCGTTAGCTGCGGTGGCGGCGGTAAATCAGGTGAAGCTGCAAATGACAGCACGAATGTTGCCAGTGCTAAAGCAAGTACCACTCAGGAATATGATTTAACAGCAAATGGAATACCTGTTGTTGTTACTGGTCCGGTTGGTGCTGAAATTATAAAAGGTATTGGCAATTCTGAAAGTGAAGGATTGAAAATAGTTAATTATGTTGTTCAAAAGGATCTCTTTAAACTGGATGTAACCTATACTACCGGTTCGGAGTTTACAGCTGAAGAACTGATGAATGATGCAAAAGAATTGGCCAAGGAAGAAGAGGGCTTTGTTGAAATAGTAAGCGAAGAAACCAATGGCTTTATCTATAAAATTAAAACAGAAGAAGGCGACGATTTTAATTTCTATTATCTGCTTTTAAAAGATGGAAACCCAATAGAATTTGAATCGGGTTTAAATATGGAAAATTACACTCTTGACCAGATTAAAGCATTGTTGGAAGCTGCTAAAATAGCAAAGTAATCTAGTTTTAAAGTTTCAACTTGTTGAAAATTATAAAGATGAATGGTTTTCTTAAATTTTAAAAGCCATTCATCTTTTTATTTTGAATGTTACAAATAAACAGCCATCAGGTTACGTCCAGCATTTACCTATTTTCTTACCACTTCTCTTCCAAATGGAGCTATCGCCAGGCTGGCCATTTTTATATGTTGTCGTGCAAAAGGGATACCTATTATTAATATCGCGTATATCAGAGCAAGCACCAGATGAGTCACTGCTATCCATATTCCGCCCATTAAAATCCATAAAACATTAAAAACAATTGCCAGGCATCCCGAGGCCGCTTGATTACATTGTACCTGTCTCCCGAAAGGGGCAAGGGCAAACATAGCAAGCTTTATTTTCTGAAGTCCGAATGGAATACCAATTATAGTAAGGCAAAGGAGCATGGCTCCTACCAGGTATTCAATAAAAAGAATAATTCCCCCTCCCAGTATTATCCATAGGATATTTGCTAAAAATCTCATGAGTGAAGTATTTTTGTGCAAATTATAAAAATTACCGATTTGAATCAGTCAGAAATCAGAGATTTGTTAAACGAATTGTATGAAAAGTACAATAAACCAGATTTTATTGAAGCCGATCCGATTTCCATACCACATTCTTTTAAACGGAAGGAAGATATAGAAATTTCGGGTTTCCTCACAGCTTTGTTGTCGTGGGGTCAGCGAAAACAGATTGTTAAAAATGCTTCGGGCCTAATGAAATTGATGGATTGTTCTCCCTATCAGTTTGTCACAAATGCATCCAAAAGCGAATTAATGCATTTGAATAAGTTTTATTACAGAACGTTCAAATCGGAAGATTTACTTTTTGTAGTTAAAGCCCTTAGAAAAATGTATTCCTCTAACGGGGGGTTGGAAAATTTTCTTTCTTCAGCATACAAAAAATCAGGAGATATCAAATCAGTGCTTGTTTGTTTGTTTGATTTCTTTCATTCTGTGCCTCACCAGGAACGATCAATTAAACATATTGCTAATGTAAGTAAAGGTTCATCAGCCAAGCGTCTTAACATGTTCCTTCGGTGGATGGTGAGAAATGATAACCGGGGAGTCGATTTTGGCTTATGGAAAAATATTGCGGTATCGGATTTATTTATTCCTCTCGATGTTCATTCTGGCAGCACTGCCAGGGAGCTTAACCTTTTGAAACGGAAACAAAATGATTGGAACGCTGTGGAGGAACTTACATCTAAATTAAGGAAATTCGATGTCAACGACCCGGTTAAATATGATTTTGCCCTATTTGGTGCAGGAATTAATTCAACCCGTTAGATGTTTGTTTTAAGGACCCCCTTTGGGTTAGATAAAAAAAGACCTCCGGGTGAAATGCCCGAAGGCCTTGCCTGTGATAATTTCCCCGAAATTCTACTTAACGGGAAATACTGGTTTTACATAACTTAATAGGTGTTAGGGCAATATTTTTTGTTTTAGTTATGACAGATATGTTTTACGATACCCCCAAAATCGTTACTTTTTTTTTATCTTTCAACTGATATTTTTGTATGTCGAATTCATATTTCCATTTTAAGCAGTTTACCATATGGCACGACAAATGTGCTATGAAGGTTGGTACCGATAGCGTTTTACTCGGTTCATGGGTAAATGCCTCGGACAACTTGAGAATTCTTGATATTGGCACGGGAACCGGAATTCTGGCGATGATGCTTGCACAAAAAACAACTGGAGAAATTGATGCCATAGAAATTGATGCAGATGCCTGTAATCAAGCACGTGAAAATATCAGCAACTGCAAATGGAAAGACAGGATTAGCTTATACCATCAGTCATTTCAGGAATTCATTCAGCATTGCACGATAAAGTATGACTTAATTATCTCCAATCCTCCCTATTTTGAGAACAAAGTAATAGCACCTGACCACAAACGCGCAGCAGCAAGACATTCGCAGTTATTGCCTCTTGATGTTCTTGTTCAATTATCGAAAAAAATACTGGCAGTTCATGGAAGGCTCGCTTTGATTCTTCCATATGAAAACCGTCTTGCATTCATTGAAGAAATTACAAAGATTAATTTATGGGTATTGAGGGAGATGTCTGTTCATTC
>JAHEEB010000014.1:0-5232 GCA_024640925.1 Bacteroidota bacterium
GAGTGAGACTAAAACAGCTTCGAAACCATTATTCCGCGACACTATTTACGACGGGGCAGCAGACCCTGTTGTAATCTGGAACCAGGAAGAAAAACGTTGGTTTATGTTTTACACAAACCGTCGAGCAACGTTGGTGGGCAGCGATGTAAAGAATGTAAGCTGGGTGCATGGAACACCCATAGGTATTGCAGAATCAGTTGACAATGGGGCAACATGGTCATACAGGGGCAATGCTAATATTCATTATGGTAGCGACAGTACAACCTTTTGGGCACCGGAAATAATTTCATACCAGGGCATTTATCATATGTACCTTACCATTGTTCCTGGCATATTTACAAACTGGAAACACCCGCGGTATATTATTCATCTTACAAGTAAAAATTTACTGGAGTGGAATTATGAGTCGAAACTCGAATTAGCTACTGAAAAGGTTATCGATGCATGTGTTGTGCAATTAAAAGATGGGGTCTGGCGTCTTTGGTACAATAACGAAAGCGATGGAAAATCGATCTATTATGCCGATAGTAGAGATCTATATAGCTGGCAGGATAAGGGAAAGATTGTTCGCGATGGTGGTAAATCAGCAGAGGGTCCAAATGTATTTTTTTGGAATAACAAATACTTTATGATTGTTGATGAGTGGAGTGGGTTAGGAGTGTTTAGTTCCGATGATGCTATAAACTGGATACGACAGTCAGATAAAATTCTTGATATTCCCGGAACAGGTATTGATGACGGGGTAATTGGACAACATGCTGATGTAGTTATTAATAACAATCGGGCATTTATATTTTATTTTACTCATCCGGGTAGATCGGATGCCGGAAATAGTAATTTTGAAAAAGCCCGCAGCCTGATCCAAATTGCTGAACTTGAATATAGTAATGGGCAAATTACTTGCGATAGGAATAAACCAGTACAAATTAATTTAATCAACCCAAATAAACGAAAACAATGACACGAACAGCCTTTAAAATGAAATTAAATCCCGGCAAAAAGGAAGAATATATCAAACGGCATAACGAAATTTGGCCTGAGTTAAAAAAATTACTCCATGAAACGGGCGTATCGGAATATTCAATTTTTCTAGATGAAGAAACAAATACTCTCTTCGCATTTCAAAAACTGTCTGGTGGTCAGTCGTCGCAGGATTTAAGCAAAAACCCTATTGTTCAGAAATGGTGGGCATTCATGGCTGATATAATGGAAACAAATTCCGACAATTCCCCTGTATCAATTCCACTTGATGAGGTTTTTTATATGGAATGATTAAACCTTTTTTTATTTTACTATAAATTTAAATCAAAACTATTAATTTAGTTGGATTAACCCGAGTTGGCAAATCGAAGATTAGAAAACAATTATGTTTTTAATAATCAGTAGTTTTGCATAAAACACTAGTCCAAATACCTACAAATCATGCAAAAAACAACCTTTTTACTCTTAGCTTTGTTCCTGTTCCTTTTCTCTGGATGCAAAAAAACAAAACCTGAACAAATCAGTGATTCAAGAACTCCACTGCACGCTTTGCAGCCAGATTATGAAACACCTTATGAAATACCAAAAACAGAAGATATAGAAAAAACTCTCATAAGGGTATATGATTACCTGAATACTACTACCCCGATGAAGCTTGTGGATAAAACCACAGAGAAGGAAATCACCGACTATTCAAATGTAGATACCAATACAATACTTGCCCCGGGCGATTTCCGGCTGATCAGTTATGAATGGGGGGTTACCTATGCTGGAATGTTGTTGGCTGGCAAAGTAACCAATAAGAAGAAATTTACAAATTATACCTTTGAAAGGTTGGCCTACATCAATAAAATAGTTCCTTATTTTAAGCAACTTGAGTCGGCTGATGAATGGAACGCTCTGACATCGGTGACTAACCCTGCTTCACTCGATAATGCCGGTTCAATGTGTGCCGCCATGATAAAAGCCACTCAAGATACCATAGAAACAGACTTACGACCACTCATTGATAATTATATCGATTATATCAGTAACAAACAATTCAGACTGACTGATGGAACACTTGCCAGAACCAGACCTTTCCCAAATACTATCTGGCTCGATGATTTGTTTATGAGCGTGCCTGCTCTTGCCCGCATGGGAATGTTAACAGGCAAACAAAAATATTACGATGATGCCGTTAAACAAATTCTCCAGTTTTCCGATCGTATGTTTAACCATCAAAAAGGTTTATACATGCATGGTTGGGTGCAGGATATGGACCCACACCCTGAATTTCATTGGGCTCGTGCCAACGGATGGGCACTAATGGCTACAGTTGAGTTGCTCGATGTATTACCCAACGATCATTCCGGATACGAACCTATAATGAACCTGATGAAGGAGCATATTAAAGGCTTGGCTTCAGTCCAATCCGAGCAGGGGTTTTGGCACCAGTTACTCGATAGAAATGATTCTTATTTTGAAACATCAGCTACAGCGATATATACCTATTCCGTTGCCAAGGCTATCAATGAAGGCTGGATTGATTCAAAAGCCTATGCACCCATGGTATTGCTTGCCTGGAACGCTATTTCTACTAAAGTAAATGAAATGGGACAGGTTGAAGGCACTTGTGTAGGAACAGGAATGGCATTTGATCCTGCATTTTATTACTACAGACCTGTAAATAAATTTGCAGCGCATGGCTATGGACCTGTTCTGCTAGCCGGTGCTGAGATGATAACCCTGATTAAAAACCACAAGATTGATTACAACGATAGTGCATTATTACTCTATTAAGAATTTTTTCAAATACTAAACCTTAATCTCTAACCCTATGATAGTTAGAACCATATTTAACAACTGTTTGCTTTTTAAAAGCATAACGTCATCCTTATAATATTATTTAGAATAAATCTGTCTTATTAATTATTTGCGTGGTTGTAAAAAACCAGGCTTTATAGCATTGTTTTAAAAAGTCTTTTTAAATGCTTTACTAACCTAAAATTTCTCTAACACTATGAATCTAAAAATTAAATTTAAAAACTCGCTTTCGCCATAAGACGTTAGCTCTCTTCACAGCAGTTTTATACAAGATGATTTAAGAAAGATAAAGATCAGCTAGATCATCTTTTGCCTGGATGCATAAGAAAACCAGGTTACCTAACTATTATTAATTTAAAAAATAAACTGATGAAAAGAAAACCATTGATGGCTTTTAAAAGCTTATGCTTTGGCCATTTTCTTACATTTTGTAAGACCCAACTCATTTTAATTTTTCTCATCCCCGGTTCTTTGGCATTAACTGCAAACGAACCAGATAAAACTCAGACGATTGTTTCAATGCAGCAACCAATTACGGTTACCGGAACCATTGAAGATGAAAATGGAGAACCAATGCCCGGTGTTTTTATTATCGAAAAAGGAGTTGAAAAAGGCACTACCACTGATGCCGATGGAAACTATTCAATAACCGTTTCAAGTGCTGAGGCAGTACTTGTATTTTCATATGTTGGTTGCAACACGGAGGAAATCATAGTAGGAACTCAAAGCCAAATCAGTATCAGTTTACTCCCCGACTTGTTTAGTTTGGACGAAATTGTTGTGGTTGGTTATGGAACAGCCAAACGGAGCGATGTAACTGGTGCAATGGTTAGTGTTACTTCGAAAGATCTTACCAAAACGCCAGTTACAAATACTTTACAGGCATTGCAGGGTAAAGCTGCCGGTGTCGACATTACATCAAACGAACGACCCGGTGAGGTTGGTAAAATTCTTATCCGCGGATCACGCTCTTTGAATGCCAGTAACGATCCTTTGTACGTAGTCGATGGAATACCATTGTTTAACGAAACTTCAACCACTTCAGCCGGTACCGCTGGACTGGAAACCATTAATCCTAACGATATTGAGTCTGTTGAAATTCTGAAGGATGCTTCAGCAACTGCTATTTATGGTTCACGTGGTGCAAATGGTGTAATTCTTGTGACCACTAAAAAGGGAAAGGAAGGCGCTTTATCATTAAACTATGATGGAAAACTTTCCATTGAGAGGATGTATGACAGAATAGAGATGATGAATTCAGCCCAATATATTGAGTTTCGAAGGGATGCTTACCGTCGCATTGGTGGATATCCGGATGTTCCCACATATGATGATGACCAGGCTATTTTTGGTGGAGATGAATATGCCTGGGCTAATATTGCAAAAGGTTGGGAAGGTGGAGTTTGGAATGGTAACAACGTTCCAACCACTGATTGGACTGGTAAGGTTCTTAAAACCGGTATTACACATGAACATACACTAAGCGCCAGTGGAGGTACTGAAAAGATGAAAGCGTATGCTTCGATGGGTTATTTAAAACAAGATGGTACACAACTCGGACAAGATTTTGAACGATACAATGCTTCACTTAGTATTGAACTTAATCCTGTAAAATGGTTTAAACTTGGTGGAAATATCAATTCAACATATAGCGATCAGAATTATGGCTTCGAGTCATCTAGTGTTACCGGCGCTAAAAACCTGTATTTTGCAGCTCAGGGTATGTTACCATATGCTGTTCCTTTTGATAACGAAGGGAATCGGATAGATTTACCAGGAAATGACATTAATATAGTAAACCCGATTGGTGAAGATAAATATTGTATAAATGAAAGGTTTGTTTTGAGGGCTTTGGGTAGTTTTTATGCTGAAATTAAATTTATGGAGGGATTAAAATATCGTATGAACTTTGGCCCTGACTTCTATAACAAAAACAATGGTATTTTCCGCGATGCCATGTCAATGAATCAGGGTGGTGGTGTGGAAGGATCAGTAAACTATGCACAATATAGCACGGATAACCGCAGATCATGGACATTGGATAACCTTTTGTATTATGATAAATCATTTGATCAACATAACATTGGTATAACTTTGCTTCAAACATCAAGTGCATACCATAAGGAGAGATCAATGCTGGAAGCCAGTAACCTGCCCTGGAATTATCAACTATGGTACCAGCTAAATTCTGTAGGCGAATTGGATGGCTATAGTTCGGGGCTAATCGAAAAAGCGTTGACCTCTTATATGGTCAGGACAAATTATGGTTTTTCTGATAAATATTTATTTACAGGTTCAATTCGTTGGGATGGTGCTTCTCAACTCTCAGAAGGACACAAATGGGATGCATTTCCGTCAGCTGCTGTTGCATGGCGTATGTCAGAGGAAAATTTTATGAGCAACATTAGCTGGATCGATCAGCTGAAATTAAGATTAGGTGTTGGT
>JAHEEB010000014.1:5242-16421 GCA_024640925.1 Bacteroidota bacterium
ACCAAGGGAGCTATTACCCAACTATATTATACCTGGGGTTCTGTTGTTGATGGAGGTTATGTTTCTTCCGATGCATCTCTGAAAGAACCAAACAAAATGGCCAATGAAGATTTGGGGTGGGAACATACAACCCAATGGAATCTGGGACTTGATTTCGGATTTTTCAGAAACCGTATTTATGGTACACTGGATGCATATACATCAAAAACAACCGATTTGTTAATGGTTATGAGCATTCTACCCCTAACCGGGTATACTTCAACATGGGCAAACGTTGGATCAACTGGGAATAAAGGTATCGATTTAACTATCAATACTATTAATGTAAAAAGATCTGATTTTACCTGGTTGACAAGCCTGACCTTATCTGCGAATAAGGATAAAATTATTGAACTTGCCAGTGGAAAAGAAGACGATATCAGCAACAAGTGGTTTATTGGTGAACGGTTAAATGTTTTTTATGACTTTGACAAGAAAGGCATATGGCAAATACCAGATAGCACAGAAGCTGCATTGTATGGAGCAGAACCAGGTGATATTAGGGTTGCCGATTTAAATGGTGATACTCTAATCGATGCAAATGATGATAAGAAAATAAGAGGATACAAAAATCCTACTTTAACAGCTGGTCTATCCAATACGTTTACTTATAAGAACTGGGAATTATCATTTTTTATTTATTCCCGTTTTGGATTCACACTGGAAACAGGTGCCGAATCGTTACAGGGTCGCTATGCACAACGTGTTGTTAACTATTGGACACCCAACAATCCTACAAACGAGTATCCATCGCCTGATTATAACAGTGCTGCCGGAGATGCTTATAAAAGTTCAATGAATTACCAGAGTGGGTCATTCATTAAGCTGAGGAATGTGTCCATTGGATATATTCTGCCTTCGAAAGTAACCGAACGTATGCACCTTAAATCAATGAAAGTATACGGTCAGTTAATGAATGCTGGGTTGCTTTATTCTGGTTGCGATTGGATCGACCCCGATTTGGGTGGTTCAACTTTCAACCGGAGTTTGGTTTTTGGTGTTAATGTAGGGTTTTAATAACGAAAAAATAAGAATTATGAAAAAGGTTAAAAGAATAATAAATACTATTCTGTCCATAACAATAATTGTGGGCATTATATCCTCCTGTACCAAGGACTTCCTTGAGGAAGAACAGATTACTGCATTGGATACAGATTATTACACAACTGAAGCTGGCCTGGACGACCTGATTACAGGTATTTACCAGAGTTTGAAATTCCATTTTAATTATGAATGGTCCTATACAACAACAAATTATGGAGCAGATGAGTTTTGTGTGGGAGGGGACCGTACAATGGAGATGTGGAATTCCTATAACACTAACCTGAACTCGTTAACCGATCATGCTTCGGTTCTTTGGGACAATATGTATGGAAACATAAACAGCTGTAATATTGCAATTCAGAATATTCCGGAGTATTATGTAACAAGCACAACAAAAAATACACGTCTGGGTGAAGCCTATTTTATGCGTGCATTTGACTATTTTAAACTGGTAAAACAGTATGGTGGTGTACCTATTAAACTATACCCTTCCACATCGGTTGAATTTGAATTTACCAGGAATACTGCAGAAGAAGTCTATGCTCAGGTAATTAGCGATTTTACACAGGCTACAATATTGCTGCCTGAAACACCCGCTGAAACTGGCCGTATTACTAAATGGGCAGCTCAGCACTTTTTAGCAAAAGCCTACCTTTTCAGGGCAAGTGAGCTTAACAACGATTGGAACAGTTCATTTGTTGATAACGACTTAAATATGGCAATAAAATATGCCGACTCAGTTATCAACTGCGGATATCATTCTCTTGCAAAGGACTATGCCGAATTGTGGAATTTCACCGAAGTAGATGGGCCTAATGAACTATTGCCTGAAATTATTCTTGCAGCCCAATTTTCTAATAATACGGCTACACAGGGGCGCTATGGAAATCAAATTCACTTATATTATCCTTCTATATATCAAACCCTTCCTGGTATGACTCGTGATATTTCCGGGGGCAGGGAATTCCAGCGTATGCGTTCAACCGATTATGCACTTGATGTATTTGACAGGGTGAATGACTCTCGTTTCTGGAAAAGCTATAAAACCAGGTATTTATGCAATAATCCTTCTGGTGCGCCGGTTTGGGCTGCAGGGTATGCTCCTTCAGCAGAGCTTGATTCTACTCCTAGATTTGCTGGTGGTGAGGATGCAATCCTTTATATTATTAACAATGCCGGGGATAATCGATATACTACAGAGAATATAAAATATCGGGCACCCCACATGTTTATCAGGTATTTCCAGGGAGAATCAGAAGATCTCAAAGGAGGTCATGGAAATTATGAGGTTAGTCGCTTTGTTGCTCTATCGAAATTCTGCGATGGATCCCGCGATGGTATCAAAAGCCAGTTTGGACAGCGCGATGGAATATTGGCTCGTTTGGCTGAGACCTATATGATTGCAGCTGAGGCATATGGAAGATTGGGAAATTACGATGCAGCTCTTCCATATATTAATGCTTTACGAGATCGTGCTGCATATGTCGATGGTGAAGACCGTTCTACTCACACAGATGGTGGTGCTGCCTGGGCTAATAATCCAGTTGCTAATACAGCAGAGTTTGTTTCTTATTCCAATAAAAACACGTACTTCGAATCAAACAATATTGGTACAACAACAGCCAGCACCCTAAGTGCAATGCACCTGAACAGTACCAGCGATATTTTTAATTCCACAAAAGACTTCTATGATGAACTGGGAGCAAGCAGCGATGCAGATAAATTTATGCAATTTATCTTGAACGAACGTTCACGTGAATTAATGGGAGAGTTGATGCGCTGGGAAGATCTTGCCCGTACGAAAACATTGGTTTTGCGTGCAACAACATTTAATGATGAGGCAAATCCTGATGCAAATAAACATTATTTACGACCAATACCTCAGGATTTTCTGGATTTGGTTCGCAAAGACGGACATGTGCTGACAGCCAGTGAAAAGCAGGCTATGCAAAATCCCGGATGGTAAATTGTATTGTCTCTTAAAAATATATTTAATTTAACTGAAGAGGGTGTCCTTGACTTTTTGGGCACCCTCTTAACTTCCGTTAAACTCAGGCAGTGTTCAATAGACCAAAAATGTTATTCAACAAACCGATCGGAGAAATCGGTTTTTGAATAGTTCCAGATTTTTATATTATCGATTGCCATGCTTCCTTGTGGTCCGTTATTATTCAATAAAGTCAGACTGGCATCTGCTGGTTCCCATGGAATGTAATCACCAACATAACCAGTGTGCCAGAAAGCAGTATTCTGAATACCATCAAGAAACATAACTATTCTTCTATTTCCGTTGTCGATACCTTGCAATCCATTACTGTTCCAAACTACTGCATAATGATGCCACAACTCTGTTTCTGATCCATATATATCAGTTAAAGGTATTTGCCATGTATATTCCTGGGTACCGCAACTTGAAAGATAATTGTATCCTTTATTTCGAACGGCTGATGATACACCTCCCGAACTGAGTCCATTATTTGCATTTATACTTTGACCCATGGCATTGCCATCTCCTTCTTTGTATAGGAAAAACTCATACCAGAATCCGGGATCTCCGACCGTAAGAATAGGATAAACGTTTATAAGTTTACCCCAAAATTCTATGCATCCCTGTTGCATGGAAAAAATACCGGAATCAATGAATTTAACCGGATTATCCTGATCATAAGAGGTACATAATGCATTTCCGAAGACTCCAGGAATAAAACTGCCACCTGACAAAAGACCACTTGTTCCTACTACACTGTTTGCAATTTCATCTGAACTGCCCAGTTTGTTCCAAAATATCAGTCCGGTGTTGATTATATTGCTTTTTGCCAGCATTACAACCAGTGGCAAACCATCAGGATTTGTATAAGCTTTGAATTCAATCTTGGTAAAGGTTTTCTCATACGTAGTATAACCGTTCAAACGAACAGTTACTTTATATTCACTCTTGTTGCTTGGTATAACCACCAGGTTTGTCACAGAGTTGAGCGTTCCTGAATAAAGAACATCGGAACCAGCTGACACGGTGAGGGTTGAACCTAATAAGGATATTGCTTTGTTTTTATCATTATAAGTAAAAACTCCAATCAGAAATTCATATGTATTAACAATATCAAATGAAAAAGTTTCGTAACCGAAATCTTTAGGACTGGCATTTACTGATGTTATTACTTCCGGCGAAACATTCTGAATTTTATTTGATTTCACAAAAAAACTAACAGGTAATGGATCTCCTACAGATCCCTGGTTTGGCGATCCTTCTTTTGGAGTGGCATAAATTACCAGGCCGTCTTTGTCAATAACCATGTAATCGGTAATATTGTATTCACCTGTTTCCAGCGATACAGGATCGGTTATATATTCCTCACCAAAACGAATCAAGGGTATGTTTTTTTTGGTGAATATTTTTATACCTGAGCTGTTTTCTACGCTCACAATAAGGGCACTTGCCGGATTAGTTGATAAAAGGGATGCTGATTTTAAAGCATCTGATTCATTGATTAATAACGAAAATTGAATGGTTCCTTGTTCGGGACTTATCTGATTCTCATCTTTATTGCACGAAAAAAACAGTAATATCGATATAACAATCGAAATACAAGAAAAAGATAAAAATGATTTATATGTTTTTGTTTTCATCTTATATAGATTTAGAAATTAATGTTGAGAATTAATTCCTATACATGCCGTTAATTAAATGAATGAAAATTTTCAGAGAAGTATAGCTAAGGAATGCATTTAAAACTGGTTAGCCTATAGAAATTTATGAAAATAACGGTCGTATTGGTTGGTTTTTCCCTTGATAATCATGATTATTTTGTGTTATTGCTGATTCTAAGGGGAAAAAATAGAATCAACTATAAGAGATGAACTTGTTTTTCCCCCAAAAGAATAGTCTTTTTATTGATTTCATGTTTGTTTTAAAAAAGAATGTGAATGTACAACTTGAGAAAGGGTTTGGGAAGTGTTTTTTGATATATAGAATCATCAGAGTAAATAAACATATAATAATTTAACGTTAACCAATGATTTTATAGTAGATAACGGTATTTTCTTATAAAAATGGCTCAGAATGAATTGTGCATTAGCGCAATCGATGTAAGCCTCTGAATAGTAAAAGGCTGTCATGCAACATGACAGCCTTCCCAATATGATTAAGAATTATTAATTAGCGACTGTTTCCAATACTTCTTTTGCTACCAGTTCTTTTTGTACAGAAACTTTTTTATTTCTTTTTACTAATTTGTCCAATAATACATAAAGTACAGGAACAATTATTAACGACAAAATCATTGAACTGGACAAACCTCCAATAAGTACCCACCCCAAACCATTTTTCCATTCGGCACCTGCTCCGGTACCTAAAGCAATCGGCAACAAACCTACTATAAGCGCAAGGTTTGTCATTAGAATAGGACGAAAACGTACTGAAGTAGCTTCTGTGATGGCTTCTACAGCTTTCTTGCCTTTTTCCTGTAAGCCATTAGCAAAGTCAACCACCAGTATGGCATTCTTTGCCACAAGTCCCATGAGCATAATAATACCCATTATTGAGAATAAACTTAGACTCTTTCCAGCTAAAGCCAGAGCTAACAAAGCGCCGATAATAGAAAGTGGTAACGAAAGCATAACTACCATAGGATATATATAGCTGTCGTACAAGGCAACCATGATAAGATACATGAAAATAATAGATGCCAGAAGAGCTATTCCCATGCTCGAGAACGATTTGCTTTGTTGTTCCATTGATCCCGCATAAACCACATCAACATCTTCTGGTTTTTCTGTTTTAGCAAGTCGTTCTTTAATTTCAGTACCAACAGTACCAATCGTTTTCCCAATCAAATTGCCTGTTAAACGAACGGCTGGAACTTTTTTATAACGAATTAGTGTGGAAGGACTTTCCCCTTCTGTAATATCTGCTACTTGCGAAAGCTTAATGTTTTGGCCGGCACGGTTAGTAAACGAAATGTTTTCGATATCGGCCTTATCCTTACGGTCAAATTCATCGAGCGAAACAAATATATCGTATTCGTTGCTGCCATCGCGGTATTTAAGGTCGCTGTTCCCTTCGTACATAATGTACATTTGCTGACCAATTTCACCAATGGTAAGTCCAAGCTTTGCTAATTTTTCGCGATCGAATTGCACCACCATTTCCTTATCGCCCTTTTCAACAGTCGATTCAATATCGGTAGTACCTTCTATGCTTCGCAATTCTTGTGCAACTACAGCACTATATGATTTTGCATGTTCAAAATTATTGCTTTGCACATAAATTTCGATAGGAGAAGTTGTTGTTCCCATCATGCTTATTTCCTGAACTTTAAACATAGGTCCCGCAAAAGTGGAACCTAAGTCGTTCTGAAGCTTTTTAGAGAATAATTTGCTGCTGAGCTCACGATTATCCTTATTTACTAATTTTATATTGAATGTTGCACCATAAGGAGTTGCAACTATCGTCATACTACCTCCTTTAGTACCTACTGTAGTGAAAACATTCTCTATTTCGGGATATTCGAGCATCTTTTTTTCTACTGCAAGACACAAGCCATTGGTTTGTTCCAGTGTTGCTGTTCGGTCTAACTCCATAGTAATGTTAAACTCACCCCGATCGCCTGAGTCCATCATTTCGGTTTGAATAAAGCCCCCTTTTATTAAGAAGAAAGAACCAAATAAACATACTGTTGCTAATCCAAGAATGGTTTTTTTATGACCCAAAGCCCAACGAAGTCCTGATAAGATAAGTAATCTGGCCCAGGTAATGAAATGTTCGAAATAGAGAAGAAAACGGTCGAATGGACTTTTAGTATTAAATACTTTAAGTTTACCAAAGCGGGAGGTAAGCAATGGAACGAGGGTGAACGAAACCAACAGACTCAATAAAATAGAGATTACAATAACTAAAGAGAACGATCGTAAAACTTGTCCCGTAACACCTGAAGTTAAACCAATAGGGAGGAATACGGCAATTAATACAATTGTAATGGAAGTTACCGTCAGCCCGATTTCTTTTGTTGCATCGAGAGTCGCCTGCCAGCGGGTCTTACCCATTTCCATATGACGGTATATATTCTCTAGTATCACTATGGCATCATCGACAATAACTCCGACCACAATAGACAATGCTAGTAAGGTTAACAGGTTAAGCGAAAATCCAAACAACCAGAAAAACGTAAATGTTGATATAATGGATGTTGGAATTGCCACAAAAATAAACAAAAGGTTTCGGAAGGTATGCAGGAACAATAACATGGTAATGGATACCAATATAATAGCAAAAATAAGGTCGAGCATAACACCGCTTACAGCTTCCTCGGTAAATTCGGAAACATCGCTTGCAATAGTAAATTTAAGGTTTTGCTCCGAATATTGTTTTTCAAATCCGGCAATAACCTGTCTGATTTCTTTACTAATTTCTACAGCATTACCATCGGTTTGTTTCTGAATTGAAAGACCAATTGCAGGTTGTCCATTGATACGGGCAAGTTTTGTGGCTTTCTTTGTACCGTCTACTACCGTGGCAATATCACTTATTTTAATAACAGAACCATCGCGTGATGCGCCAACAATTAAGTTTCGAATCTGATCAAGATTTTCAAATTTACCTGCTAGCCTGATGATGTATTTAGTATCATCATCTTTGATTTTACCGGTTGGAAAATCCACATTGGCAGCTTCAATCATCTGCTTTACCTGTAGCAATGAGATACCATATTGCTGAAGTTTTTCTGCGCTGGCTTTAATTTCTATTTCTCGTTGGTTACCACCGATAATATCAGCTTGGGCAACGCCTTTAATCTGAGAAATTTTAGTCTTGATTTCCTTATCTACAATATCGTAAAATTCTATTTCCGGAATATTTGCATTGATGGCAAGACTCATTACCGGGAACATATTCATATCGAATTTCACAAACATGGGATCCTTAATATTCTCCGGAAGTTTGCTTTTAATCTGATTTACTTTTCGTTCACAATACTGTAAGGATTTATCGGGATCGATATCATCATTATATGTAACCATAACCATTGAAACACCTTCATAGGAATAGGAATTAATTTTATCAATTCCCTCCAAAGAGGAAACGGCATCTTCTATTTTTTTGGTAACTGAACTTTCTACTTCAGAAGGGGCAGCTCCCGGATAAATAGTCAACACAACATTTATTGGCATTTCAATGCTCGGTGAAAGCTCCTTGTTTAAAAGGCTGTAGCTGAATAAACCTCCCAATGCCAGTAAGGTAAAGATTACCACTGGTATGGTTGATCGTTTTATTGATATTTCTGTTAATTTCATTGTTCTTAATTTATCCTATCGTATAATGTTAATATCGTCACCATCTTTCAGGTTGAGCTGTCCGCTAACAATTACCTGTTCACCAGCAGATAAACCGGCTAATACTTCAACCTGTTTGTCGTTGCTTTGACCGATTATAAGATCACGTTTCACGGCTTTCCCATTTTGCGCAACATAAACAACAGGACTTTCCATGCTACCTACAATACTTGCTTTTTTGATAATTAGTTTTTCATCATTCTTTACTGGAAGTTCCGCTTCGGCATACAAGCCGCTTTTCAGGTGAGCATTTACATCGTTTGTTAATGTAATTTCAACATTGAATTTCATGGCAGCATCGGCCTTTTCGGCAATTGAAGTAATACGGCCCGAAAATTTTTTATCAGGCAAAACTGTTAAATGAACATCAACAGTTTGTCCTGTTTTTATTTTATAAACTTCTCTCTCAGATATTTTAATGTTCAGTTTCAGTTTGTTATTGTTAACAATTTCGCACACCGGAGAACCTCCACCAAGTAATTGGCCTTTTGTAATAAAATCGTTATTGATATATCCCGAAATAGGCGCTTTAATACTTGTATTATTCAAAGCTTTACGTGCTGTAATAAGGTCTGCCTTTGCTTTTTTCAACCCAATGTTGGTTTGTTCCAGGTCGCGTTTAGTAACTGCATTTTGCTCCGACAGGCGTGTAAGGCGTTCAACATCTCTTTCGAATTGTGCAAAATTGGCTTCTGCTGTAAGAACATTCGCGGAGATAACTTCATCGTCAACTTTTGCGATAACATCTCCCACAGCAACCCTGTCGCCTTTTTCTTTATATATTTCAACAATTTTTCCCTGAGTTTCAGAAACCAGGTTTAATACATCCGATGCTTCCAATGTACCTGATGCTACAACATTTTCTGACATAACACCCTTTTTTACCGTATCTATTGCTACAGGAATTTTTTCAACTTTACGCTGAGAGAAAGCAACATCGGAGTTAAATTGTTTTTTATTGCCGGCTAGTTTAAAAACCACTAACACAATGGCTGCAAGTACTACAACAAGTACAATAATACGAGATCTTTTGATTTTCATTTTTAATATATGTTTTTTGATTATTTCTTATTTGCCAGGAGCTTTAAATTACCCGATGCTTTAAGCATTTTAATTTCAGCTGTTTTACACTTCAGTATTTGTTGATTTAAGGAATTGTCTGCTTGCAGAAAATCGGAATTAACATTTAATAAATCAGCCATCGAAGACATTCCCTCCTGGTATTGTAATGAAGTTTGGTTGTATACCTTTAAGGCAAGTTCCCGGTTCTCCTTCTGTACATCCAGCATATCACTTGCTGTTTGGTATTCGAGGTAAGCATTGGTGTAGTTTACTAGCAACAGATCATTTGTTTTTAAAATATCTTCTTTTAATTGGGCTTGTTTAAGTTGAGTCTGTTTAACTTTTGAATAGTTTGAACCCGAACTAAAAATTGGCATGGAAAGGCTTAATCCAAAGGTGTTCATATTACTCAAATCATCAATTTCCGATGAAGTACTGTATGACGAAAAGTTGAATTTCCCATATGCTGCTAATGTTGGATAAAACGTAGCTTTCGATAGTTTTACCTGTTGACTGTATATTTCTTCCTGTTTAAGTAAAGCCTGGTACGATGGTACATTTTCGACACTGAAAGTGACCGATAGTTCATTATTGATAAAGTCTTTTACCAGTGTTGTTGTATCAATTGCCAGTAATGAATCGGCAGGCATACCCGCAAGAGCTTTCAGGTAGTTAAGCTGTATGTTTACACCATTTTCTATGGTTTGCCGTGTTACCTCAAGATTAGTGATGGTGACTTTCAAACGGTCCACACTACTTTCTTTTATAAAATCGTTTTGGTAACTGAGTTCTGCTATCCTGTATATTTCTTTGAGATTGTTGATTGATTTGTCTACTGTTTGTAATTGCAACATCAAAGAACCTGCCTGGTAATACCCTGATGCAACCTCAGCAATAACATCTTCATCGGTTTTTATTTTCAATATCGAATACAACTCCTGTGTTTTTTTTGTGGTCTTTAAACCTACCCAATACGATTGACTGTAAATTAGTTGGGTAACCTGAATGCCTACGCTTGTCATGTATAATGCATCAAGATTACTTATTTGATCAATCATACCTGTTATACTACTTGTAACTGCTTGTCTTTGTTCTTCGGTTGCACTTTCGTTAATTAAAAGGTTTGTCATACCTAGTAATTGTTCACTTGTTCCAGCTGGAATTTCTATTTCAGGTAACATCATTTTGCTGTAGCTTGCCGATGCTTCTACCTGTGGAAGACCTTTTCCTAGGGTTTCCTTACGCAGGTAATCTGCTTCCTTGCACTGTAGCTCTGATTTTTTTATCTCGTGGCTGTGTTCAAGAGAGTAACTGACCAAATCGTTCAACGTGGTTTGTCCGTATGCATTATAACCCATCAATCCAAGGGTAAGTACGGTGTAAATTGCTAATTTTCTTATTCTCATCTAATTAAATTATAAATACTATTGCAAAAACCGACCAAGCGGTATGATTATTTCAAAAAAATAGTTGTACCAAGATTATTTTTTAATATACTTATATAATTCCCAGAATTGCCGTTCAAAAATATCAAGGGCGTATGTCAGTGAACCACCTAAAATCATATTCCTGCCTATACCAGAACCGATATTTAAAAAGAGAGCGATGGTGGCATCCAGATCCAAATCATTTCTTATTTCACCTCTGTTACTGGCATCTTTGAGTGCCTTTTCCCATTTTATCATTTGATTTTCAAAAAACTTGTTTC
>JAHEEB010000973.1:0-413 GCA_024640925.1 Bacteroidota bacterium
AACCTTTATAGTCGTAATAGCATATCCTTCTAACGAAGAAAGAAGGATGCGGCGTATAGCATTACCAACAGTTATACCATAGCCAGGTTCTAACGGACGAAATTCGAATTTTCCAAAGCGATCGTCCGCTTCGAGCATAATGACTTTATCGGGTTTCTGAAATGCTAAAATTGCCATAATAAAGTAAATATATAATTATTTAGAGTACAATTCAACGATAAGTTGTTCCTTAATATTTTCAGGTATTTCATCACGTTGAGGTACGCTGATGTATTTCCCTGATAAAGTAGAATCATTCCATTCAAGCCAAGCCACATTAAGCTTTCGTGCTCCAAGATTTTCGCTGATAGCTTCCAGTGTTTTTGATTTTTCACGGACTCCAACAGAATCTCCAGGTTTTACTTGATAAGAGG
>JAHEEB010000973.1:459-2475 GCA_024640925.1 Bacteroidota bacterium
TGCACGAGTAGGGGCAATACCGAGTCTGTAAACCAGATTGTCTAATCTCGATTCGAGAAGTTGTAATAATACTTCACCGGTGACACCTTTACTAGCATGAGCTTTTTTGAATGTATTCAAGAATTGTCTTTCTAATAATCCATAGGTATATTTTGCTTTTACCTTTTCTTTTAATTGAAGACCATATTCTGATGTTTTTCTTCTTTTCTTAGTAGCTCCATGAAAACCTGGAGGATAATTTTTTCTTTCAAAATACTTATCAGCACCATAAATTGGTTCCCCAAATTTCCGGGCAATTTTAGTTTTTGGTCCAGTATATCTAGCCATTTATCTTAATGATTATTTTTTAAACTCTTCTTCTCTTGGGTGGACGACATCCATTATGTGGCAATGGAGTAACATCTACAATCTCCATAACTTCAATTCCATTTGAATGGATTGTACGTATTGCAGATTCTCTTCCTGCGCCAGGTCCTTTAACAAAAACCTTTACTTTTCTTAAACCCATGTCGTATGCTATTTTCGCACAATCCTGTGCTGCCATCTGAGCTGCATATGGAGTATTCTTTTTAGAACCTTTGAAGCCCATTTTTCCTGCCGATGACCAGGAAATAACCTGCCCCTGAGCATTAGTCAACGATACAATAATATTGTTGAAAGACGCATGTACATGAGCCTGACCGAGAGGTTCAACTTTAACAACCTTCTTTTTTCCGGTACCTGTCTTTTTAGCCATATCCTTTTATTATTTGGTAGCTTTCTTCTTGTTTGCAACTGTTTTCTTTCTTCCTTTACGCGTACGAGCATTGTTTTTCGTACTCTGACCACGGACAGGAAGTCCTAGACGATGACGAACTCCACGATAGCAACCGATATCCATCAATCGTTTAATATTCAACTGCACCTGCGAACGAAGTTCTCCTTCAACTTTAATCTCTTCGTTAATGAGCCTACGAATTTCTGAGACCTGTTCGTCGGACCAGTCTTCAACTTTTACATCCCAACCGACACCTGCTTTTGTCAGGATCTTTTGAGCTGTGCTACGTCCGATACCAAAGATATAGGTTAAACCTATTTCTCCTCTTTTATGCTTCGGTAAATCGACACCAACAATTCTAGCCATATAATAGTTTCATTTATTTATTTAAATTTTACCCCTGACGAACTTTGTGTTTAGGGTTTTTCTTATTAATCACATACAAACGACCTTTTCTTTTTACGATTTTATCGTCTGCGGATCTTTTCTTTATAGATGCTCTAACTTTCATTGTTCTATTTTTATTTATATCTATAAGCTATTCTACCTTTTGTTAAATCATATGGCGACATTTCGACCTTTACTTTATCACCAGGAAGAATTTTAATGTAATTCATACGCATCTTCCCGGAGATATGAGCTGTAATAACATGTCCGTTTTGCAATTCGACCCGGAACATGGCATTAGAAAGGGCCTCTTTAATTATACCATCTTGTTCGATCGAAGGTTGTTTAGCCATATATTAATATTCAAAAAATTCTTACTTATTCTCAATGTACTTAAAAGTAGAAAGTATATCCGGTTCTCCCTTCTGAATAGCTATCGCAAGCTCAAAATGTGCAGAAGACATTCCGTCACGTGTGCGAATAGTCCAACCATCATCTTCCTGAACTATTTCTTTTCGACCCAGATTAATCATTGGCTCAATGCAAATTACCATTCCTGCCATTAATTTAGGTCCTTTCCCTCTGCTTCCATAATTTGGTACTTCGGGTGCTTCATGCAACTTATCTCCCAAACCATGTCCAACAAGTTCTCGCACTACTGAAAATCCGGCTTTCTCACAATAATTTTGAACAGAGAAACCAATATCTCCAATTCTGTTTCCTTGTAAAGCTACCTTTATTCCTTCAAAGAGCGACTCCTTAGTTGTTTTCAGAAGTTGTTCTAATACTTCATCAATGTTACCAACAGCGAAAGTATAAGCTGAGTCGCCATAATAACCATTTAATAATACCCCACAATCAATTGATATAAT
>JAHEEB010000974.1 GCA_024640925.1 Bacteroidota bacterium
GGTTTTGAAGTGTACCGGGTGAGATGTTGAGGATTTTACGGACTTCGTAGGATTTGAGCCATTTTTTGGAAGGTTGTCCGTTGTGCTCTTTAAAAAGTTGTTTGATTTCGTCGAGTAATTCAATTTTAAACTCGCGTAAATCATCGGTTGTGATAATCTCTGTTGCCATAATTTATTGTTTTTGAGTTTTTGTATATCAAATTTCAATAAATGGGCAGAAATATTTCACCAAGGTATAACCAAGTTGGTGAAATATAAGTTTTTACTGATTTTGAGTTGTTTTGATATGTAAAACAGGGAGAACGACGTAAAAAAAGCAAAACAACCAAGTTGGTGGCAACTTGGTTGTTTATTCGTCCTGTTCATTCATCCTTTTGATTAAGGCTGCTTTAAGGGAGTCGAGGTATTTGGTAGAACTTTGACGACCTTTCATTTGGAGATAGTCTCGATAGAAATCGCCTAAATCGATGTTAAAGATATACTCAACAAGTTTGGCCAGCTCCTTTATGTCAATATTACCATCATTAATACTACGGGCTGAATGTAGGGCATAAATTAGTTCGGTAAGGGATATTTTGGAATCGGTCCAGGCATATTTCCCTTTGGGTATAAAAGTGTTTTTATTCATGCCATTTTCTTTGCGGTCTAAAGTTGCCAGTTCGGAGTTAAGATAAATACATAACAGATCGTTGGCCAATATTTTTGATGCTTTATAGTCGTGACTGGTTGAAAATTCGGGGTCGGCATCGTAAATAAATGTATCGACATATAAGCGAAGGTCAAGCTTACCACGGACAAAATACTTATCATCGAGATAGGTCATGTTATTGCGGATGTATTGGTAAAACTCGAGGTTTTCGGAGAAGTACTTCTCGAGTTTATTGAGTTCGTTTAGTAGATACTTTTTTTGTGATTTATCGCTACCATTTGGACGTTTGGATTCGATGTTGAAAATTTTTACGAAATATATAAGTTTACTATAAATGGATGGTTTGATTTCTTTAAAAAACAAAACCTCATCCTCCTGAGAGGAAAATTTGTTTTTACGGATGTATTCTTTTAGTTCAATGAGTGATTTATTAATGAAAAATATGGACAATTCTGCTCTCTTCAGAAGGTCGGTTTCCTCATTTTCGATACGTTTTAATTCTTCTGTTAATTTTTCGCGAACTAAATATATATGATTGAGCATTTTTTTATTTTTTACGTAAAACCCATCGCATACCTTCCACCTGCTTATCAAAGAATGTCAACTCAATCTGGGAGCATGTCAACTGTTTTAATAGTAGGTTTATTGCATTTTGGCCATAGTAGTGATGACTTTTTATCAAACCAAATTGTTTTAGTGAAGAAACTGAGAGGGCATAACGTATCAAACGGATAGTTTTTTCAGTAAGAATAGGATAATTATAATCAGATGCATTGATAAGAACTTTGGTCGGTTGGGTTGCCGTAACCGTATTCAGAAATATTTCAATAGCTCTGGAAAATTCAAGCCTTGACATACAGTCATTATTCGGCATCCAATCCACATACAAACTTTGCGGAACTGGAAGGAAACGTATAAGTATGATTTCGTCAACATAATCGAACTCGCACATAATAAAGTACTAATCTTCGCACCAAACATGAATTTCGACATAAAAATCATCACCATCATGTCGATACTCGATTGATTGTACAATACCTCTCACACCTGACCAACAGTAAGCTGATGCTTTGATCTCTTTTAATTCCTCTGTTTTTAAAATATCTTGCAGATTAAGCCACTCATTGATTCTGGGGACAAAGGGTAAATTTGACCACTGTTCCGTATCCTTTGCTTCTGTTGAGAAAATTAGTTTTGTTTTCATTTTTATAAATAAAAATGTAATATTCTCATTGCAGCTTATTGAATCAGGCAAACCCGTTCGTCTCCAAATTCTTCAAATACAAATACTTTGTTAGCTTTGATTAACCATCCAAGAGACAAGTAAAAAGTTTTATCGTCCATTTTAAGTGAATTTTGGAGTGAATTAAGCGAGCATTCGTTAAGCAAGTCAATCATTTCTGAAATTCTAGCTGCATTCTTAGTTAGCTGAGCATTTGATATCTTATATGTTGAGAACATTTTTAGAGGTTATGGTTTATTTTTCTAATAATTTAATATGAGGAAATGTTCTTGCTCAAAAAATAGAATAACCCCTTCTCTCATTAAATAGCCAATTGCCATATAAAAACATTTATCATCAAAATTGGAGAAAGATTGCAGTTCTGCAGAATTCATTTCCTTTTTTTCATTGAGAAGTTCCACTAAAATACCTGAGCAGTGAATTACTTTAATTGGAGTTAATTTACTATTCATATTCCTACTTCCGGGGATTTAAAATGAAGTTTAAACCACCAGATATATTCCAGCCGGAATAAGAACTAATACCCCCAATGGAAGGGGAAATATTGGGTGTGCCATAAAAATTAACACCAAAATCCAACCG
>JAHEEB010000975.1 GCA_024640925.1 Bacteroidota bacterium
GGCCGAAATATGTAATATCCAACTAAACATATAATTACTAGTAGAATTATCTCTGCTGGGATAATGATTTTTTTCTTGTTGGATAAATAACTGAAAAAGCTTTTCAGAAAATTGATGAAAAGAGAAATCACTTGCTTATGCCTTTTTACATCGCTTTTCGAAGTATTTATTTTTTTTAGGTTTTCAATAGAGGTTAAGGCTTCAATTTTATATTTGCCTTCGGGAAAGCGTTTTAAATAGTTTTTAAATGCTTCTTTAGTGAATAGTTCATTTGACTTTTTCCAAAAAGAATCTTCATCATTCAGGTTCGTCTTTTCTTCATATTCTTCTGGTGAGAGATGTAATGCTTTAATTAATAGTTCTACTCCTTTTGTGTAATCCGTTCTGAAATCAATATATTGAAATCTTCTTATCCTTAAAGGAACATCACAATCTAAAAGAAGAATTGGAATTAATCTTTTACCCTCTTCAATGGCATAAGAAATTTCATCCATAACGTTAACAGAGGCTACTGATGCAGGAGTGAGGACAACCATAACACATGAAGAAGATTTCATTGCTTCTTCAACAGCTATATCCCAATGACTTCCGGGTTCTATATCGAGTTGATCAAGCCATACATTAGCTTCTGCATTTCTAAGATCTTTCGCAAGTTTTAGAACAAACTCGGAATCAACTCTGGAATAACTAAAAATTGTTTTTTCACCTATCATAACATTCATTGTTTGGTTAGTAAATCTGTTATTGCAAAAGGTCAATGATTGAATACTTTAACTCATAACGGCTTTTTCATAAAAGTAAATATACGAAATTAAAATAGCTATGTCAATGATACTTAGTATACTTAGTATGTTATGTAGATAAAACTTGATGAAAATCCAAGAATTATGGTCAAGTATCAATTAATCTTACTTTAACACTATGTTTCTATATTTTTTTTCTATAAGCCGGAGTTTGTAAAAAAAGCCTAATCTGCAATATCAATTATTTGGTTATGATTTCTTTAAAATAGAAACGATCGATTCGTTTATTGCAAATCGTCCTGTTTCGGGATTTATTTTTAGCAGCATTTCATCATTCGGAAACGTATTGATTAATTCAGAATAAATTAAAGGATCAGTCAGTACATATTTGCCCAGATTGGCCAGAGTTAGTAAATAAGTAGTCTTGTGGTCTCCAAAACTGAAATAATAATAAGTAATCGGTATTTCTTTTGTCCTCCGATGTGGCCCGGAAATTTTATGCTCGGTTTTTATTGTTCTATATGTATAAATATAAAGTTCCGAGGTATCGGCTATTAAGAATGGATTATTATTTATGAAGCGATAGTTCTTCCCATTAGTCAAATTGATGGCAAAAATACTGTCTTTATAAAATACCGTTTCAAAATTTTGCTCGCAGCATATTATTTCAGAAGAAATAAGAAACTGATTCAGTTTAATTTTATCTTCCTTATGCTTTTTATCGATAGGTAAGGTTAATATTCCATTTTTAAAATCGGAAATAGTAAGGTAGATGCCTTTCACTTCCTTGTTTTTTATTATTTCGTTGCGTTGGGCGTAAATTAGCTGGTATGCTAATAGACAAAGTGCAATAGTTAAAAGGTTTTTCATAGAAAATGTATGATAAATTATTTTTAGGGTATCTATTTTTTTTGTCAGCAAGCCATTTCTCCAGCATTTTTTTTTGCCGAAAGCAGGTTGTAAGCCCCTTTGATTACTATTTTAGCGCTTTTCGCATCAAAGTTCTCAGGCAACAAAATTTCGGTATACCCGCCATCTGAAACTCCTTTACTAACCTGTATTATCCGGTACTCAGTAAAGGCTTTGCCATCTTCCTCTTTATCTTTATTAAAGACAAAAATATAATCCTTGTCATCGAAACTAACAACTGCTTCAGAAGGTACTGAGGTAACCTGATTGCTTGTGGTTTCGATTATAGCATTGACATACATTCCGGGTAAAACATTTATGCAAACACCAGGAATGCTTGCATATACCTTATAGGTTTTATCGGGGTTAATGGATTTGCCCGTCTGGTATATTACAGCCTCGTGATGCTCGCTTTCGTTGTTAATAAAGAATCGTATCTTCTGTCCTTGTGAAACCTTGTCTGCATCCTTTTCAAAAAGGGTGAGCTCGAGAAATAACTTATCTCTGTTAACAATTTCGAATAGTACATCAGATGGGGCAACAAATTTGCCAATGTTTATATTCACTGTCTTTACAAAACCCGAAATTGGAGAAAGCAAAGCAACGGAACCACTAATATTGTTTTCATGCAAGCTGGTGGGATTAATACCTATAAGTTTTAGTTTCTGTTCTAATGCATTAAACTGTGCTTGAAGGCTTTTATATTCAACTGTAACTTGTTGTAAATTCTGCTGAGAATACACATCACTATTATAAAGCTCACTGTGACGCTTATATTCTGCTTCGGCAAATTCGAATTTGTTTTTTGTTTCCAGA